>JAJFLD010000027.1 GCA_021772875.1 Ghiorsea sp.
ATCACACCTCAAGATGGTGTACCTCGTGAAGAAGTAGCAGCTGCTGTTGCCGCAGAATCATCAACTGGTACTTGGACTACAGTTTGGACCGATCTATTAACTGACTTGGATTATTATAAAGGACGTGCTTACGCAATTGAAGACGTGCCTGGCGATGATACTTGTTTCTATGCGTTTGTCGCATACCCAATTGACCTTTTTGAAGAAGGTTCAGTTGTAAACGTATTAACTTCATTGGTTGGTAACGTATTTGGCTTTAAAGCGCTACGTGCACTACGTTTGGAAGACATTCGTTTCCCACTTGCATATGTTATGACTTGTAATGGCCCACCACAAGGTATCCAACAAGAACGTGACATCTTGAACAAATATGGCCGTCCTCTATTGGGTTGTACAATCAAACCTAAATTGGGCCTGTCTGCTAAAAACTACGGTCGTGCTTGCTACGAAGGTCTTCGCGGCGGTCTTGATTTCACTAAAGATGATGAAAACATCAACTCACAACCATTCATGCGCTGGCGTGCTCGTTTTGACTTCGTGCAAGAAGCCATCGTTAAAGCAGAAGCTGAAACGGGTGAGCGCAAAGGTCACTACTTAAACGTTACTGCACCTACATTTGATGAAATGATGAAACGTGCTGAATACGCTAAAGAAATCGGCACTCCAATCATCATGCATGATTACTTGACTGGTGGTTTGACTGCAAACACTGGTTTGGCACAATGGTGTCAAGACAATGGTATGCTTCTTCACATTCACCGTGCAATGCATGCTGTTCTTGACCGCAACCCACATCACGGTATTCACTTCCGCGTATTGGCTAAAGTGCTTCGTTTGTCTGGTGGTGATCACCTTCACTCTGGTACAGTTGTTGGTAAACTTGAAGGCGATCGCGAAGCTACTTTGGGCTGGATTGATCTTATGCGCGACCCTTTCATCAAAGAAGTCCGTTCACGTGGTATCTTCTTCGATCAAGATTGGGGCGCTATGCCAGGTGTGATTCCTGTTGCTTCTGGTGGTATCCACGTATGGCACATGCCTGCATTGGTTAACATCTTCGGCGATGACTCTTGCTTACAATTCGGTGGCGGTACACTTGGTCACCCATGGGGTAATGCTGCAGGCGCAGCTGCAAACCGTGTTGCTGTTGAAGCTTGTGTTGAAGCACGTAACCAAGGCCGTGAGCTTGAAGTTGAAGGTAAAGAAATTCTTACCAACGCTGCAACCAATAGCCCTGAGCTAAAAATTGCTATGGAAACATGGAAAGAAATCAAGTTTGAATTCGACACTGTTGATAAACTAGACGTAAGTCATAAGTAAACAGTAGCCGCAAATTAAACTTTGCTGTTGCGGTAGGGTGGTCTTCCACCCTACCAAACAACAGATATTTCCATACAATTTAAAAAAAATATTAGGAGTAATATTATGAGTGATATGCAAGATTACGGCTCAAGCTTGGGCAATGCTGCTCAAAGCCGCAAATTTGAAACTTTTTCATACTTACCAGCACTAAGCAAAGAATCAACACGTGCTCAAATTCAGTACATTGTTGATAAAGGCTGGAACCCATCCATTGAACATTCTGAACCAGAACATGCTTCAGGAAACTATTGGTACATGTGGAAACTTCCATTGTTTGGCGAAACAAATGTTGATGCCATCCTTAAAGAATTAGAATTATGCCATACTGCACATCCAAAGAACCACGTCCGTCTTTTGGGCTTGGATAACTTTAAACAATGTGCAGGCACTTCTATGGTAATCTACCGCGGTACTGCTGTTTAATTAAATCATGAAAAAGAACCTAGTCACTGTTCAATCAGTGGCTAGGTTTATTCACTAGGAATATAATGAATAAACCAAGAGTCTATGTAGGTCTTGAAAATGAAATCAATGGTGGCATGACCCCTATTGGTAAAGTGATCCGAGATGCTTGGGTATTTGAAATACTCGATGAAAATGAAACATGTAAAGGCTGGAACCTAGCCGGGATTGACTCACTGTTACAAAAGGTCAATGCCGAGTGGGACAAATATGGCTGCTTGGTTAGTCATCTTCCACCTGAGTTAGCACAACGTCATGCCCGAATCCATGGCGAGGGCTTGAAAAAGGCCAACCAAGCCGGCTGGTACGGCGAATTTGAAACAGACGATGAAGATTAAACACGTTTGAATCTGTGTTTTATGCGTTGCAAGATGTTATTAAAAATTGATATCCAGAGGTGAAGTAAATGTCAGGCATTACATCTGTTGATCCAAATCAATACCTAATTAAAAACAAACCCTATTACGAACCCATCAGCAATGAAGTTGATTTATATGAAGCAGCTTATAATGTGCGCATGCCTATGATGTTAAAAGGCCCAACTGGTTGTGGTAAATCACGTTTTGTTGAGCATATGGCATGGCGACTAAAACGCCCACTTATCACAGTGGCATGTAATGAAGACATGACTGCATCGGATTTGGTAGGGCGCTTCTTGCTCGATAAAGACGGTACAAAATGGCAAGATGGCCCATTAACCACAGCTGCTCGTATTGGTGCTATTTGTTATCTTGATGAAGTGGTTGAAGCCCGCCAAGATACAACTGTTGTTATCCATCCGCTAACCGACCACAGACGCACATTGCCTTTGGATAAAAAAGGTGAGCTGATTGAAGCCCACCCAGACTTCCAATTGGTGATTTCATACAACCCTGGTTATCAAAGTTTGATGAAAGACTTGAAACAATCGACCAAACAACGTTTTGGTGGTTTGGACTTTGATTACCCTACTTCTGACTTAGAAGTTTCTATTTTGGTCAAAGAATCAGGTGTGGACAAAGATGTTGCTGAAAAACTCGTTCAAATTGCGCATCGCGCACGTAACCTAAAAGGTCACGGTTTGGACGAAGGTATTTCAACACGTTTGCTTGTTTATGCAGGGCAACTTATCAGTAAAGGTGTGGAACCTGAAGCTGCTTGCAGCATGACTATGGTCACCCCACTAACCGATGACCCAGATATGCGCGACACACTGAACGCTGCTGTTCAAACATTTTTTAGCTAATACGGACTATTGTGTTGCGTAATGCCAAAAGAACCTTCGCTTTTTTTGGTTCCTCTGGTTGTACGCAACACAACAACAATATTGTCTTTAAACTAATGCTAAGAGGTGTTTAAACTATGTCTTCTATTCACTTAGAAAGCTATTCAGAACTATTAGAAAAAACATCGCCTGAAATCAGAATCGCGCTCGAGGGCGCTTTTCATGAGGCTGCGCGTATCATGTCGCCAACTGGCCTTGAAGCTTATCTTGAAGGCGCCAAAACACTTAGTAATTTGGGGCGTGGTAATGATTTAGTCATTACCTATATACACGAAATACCCCTGATTGCCAAAGAGTGTGGTGAGGATATTATTCCTGATTGTATCTCTGCGGCCATGAAAGTTTCATCCATGACTTCCGGAGAAGTCATCATGTTGCTTTTCTCAAGCCTTCCAACTGCGGCAAGACATTTGGGTGACGCTCAACTTGTGCGTGGTTATTTAACACTGATTCACCAACTTGCATCTACAGCTTCTCGTGGCTTACGCCCTATGCTCAACCACATTGATGAGTTGCTTTCAAAATTAACCTTAAGTGGCTTACGTCGTTGGGCTCAGTTTGGAGCACAAGCATACCGCCGTGATTTCAACAACTTAACTTCATACTTTAATCTGGAATCTGCCGATAGCCGTGCGATGTTGGAAAAAGAACGCCGTGGCGTACTGTTTGTTCGCGTACAAAGAAAATTAAATTTCTATATGCGTGCTTTATGGGGGCGTGATTTTTTCCTTCGCCCTACAGGTGCTGATTTTGCAGATTTTCGCCCTTATGTTGAAGATCGTATCATGTATGTACCAGATGCCTTGGATGATATTGAAGGCATCGCTGGGCTAGAAGTTTATCGTGCAACTGTTGCTCATATGGCTGCACACATGATGTATTCAACCAGCTCCGTTTCAGCTGAACAATTAAGCCCTGCCCAAATGTTTTTCATTGGTCTGATTGAAGATGCGCGTGTGGAATATAAAGCCATGCAAGAGTTTCCAGGCTTAAGAAAATTATGGCGCTCACTCATGAATGTCTCTTTTGAGAGTGAAGTTGAACATGAAACAGTAGAAATACTGGAAAAACTATCCTTACACTTGCTCGACCAAAAAGCCGATAACATTGAGCCTTTCTTAAAAGATTTTGCCAATAAATTTCATGATGAAATTGAAGCCAATCAAGATGACAATCATTTCTCATGGATGATGGGTGTTGAGTTATTTAATATCTTTTCTGCAAAAAAAGCTGTGCCTAGCTTGCGCATCTTAGAGCGTTATCGAAACCCCTATCGTGATGACAACCGCATCGTTTGGCATTTTGAAGATGCCAACTGGGACACTGGTTTTGAATATGTTGCAGCAAGCCAACGCCAAGTACGCCGTGAAGTTAGTGTGATTGAAATGGCAAACGAAGTGGATTGTGAATTGGCTGGTGATGATGCACAAGAAATTTGGACTTGTTCTACAGAAATGCGTCCTTATGAAGATGATTTGACTGATAATACCAAGAGTTTTAATGAGATGTGGGGCAAAGAGCCCATTTCAGATCCCTTCCATTATCAAGAGTGGGATTATCAAATTCAATTGCACCGTCCCGACTGGGTCACTGTTTATGAGCGCAGAAAACCCAAAGGTGATTTTGAAGACATCAATCATATTCTTGCCGAATACAAACCTGTTGCGCACCGCATTCGTCAAATCATTGATTTATTAACCCCTGCAGGTGTACAACGGCAGCGTGGCATGGAAGATGGTGATGAAATTGATCTGAATGCCGCTGTTGATGCCATGATTTCACTGCGCATGGGCGAACAACCCAGCACCAGAATCACCATGCGTAATGTTTTAAAAACACGTGATGTCGCAGTGGTCGTGCTTATGGATTTATCCGAATCCACCAATGAAAAACTCGGCGACTCTGATAAAACAGTGCTACAACTTACACGTGAAGCAGCAACACTGGTAGCCACTGCCATTGATGGCATTGGTGATCCCTTTGCCTTGCATGGTTTTGCATCCGATGGTCGCCATGATGTGCAATATTATCGCTTTAAAGATTTCAACCAAAAATATGATGATGAAGCCAAATCACGCCTTGCAGGTATGACAGGTGGTCTATCAACGCGCATGGGTGCTGCTTTACGCCACGCTGGCAATCATTTGTTAAAACAGCAGGAGAAACGCAAGCTTATTCTGCTGGTGACTGATGGTGAACCTGCTGATATTGATGAAACAGATCCGCAACACTTGCGTCATGATACCAAAAAAGCTGTTGAAGAGCTTTATGGTACTGGTGTACTCACCTATTGCCTGACGCTTGATCCCCATGCTGATGATTATGTTAAACGTATTTTCGGTGAAAACAATTATACGGTAATTGATCATGTGGATCGTTTGCCAGAGCAATTGCCCTTGTTGTTTGCCAGTTTAACGGGTTAAACCATTTGACCACGCGTATTGATGGTATGCCCGTTTATGCATCACGCCCCTGTGAGCTGGATGCAGAAGTATATAATTTATGGCGTCGGGCCCATCTGCATTTTAAAAGCCCTATTCGTGTTGATTTACCCGGTTTAAATCAAATGGCTTTGATTATTGATGAACATAGCTGGGTGGTGGTTGATCAAGTGCAATATGATATGCCTGTATTGGCATGGGTGGATTTGCAACTGGAAAACCGCGATAATTTACATCTTCCTGTGCCCTGCACCCTAAACTTCTACCATTATATGGCTTCAGCTGTGCGTGCTAAAGCATTGGCTTGCATGGCTGAAGCGCTAACGCTCAAACTTAAAGAGTTGGATTAGCTTAAACCCTCAGTGCTCAAGTTTCATCCTCAAGCAGCCAATCTGAAGGCAATAATGCATAAGGCTGATATAGAGGATGTACTGGCTCGCCTGTCTTTGCCAATTTTAATACTTTTAATTTTCTTTTGTGTTTTTTAAGCAACTGTCGCATATACGTTGAGCGCTTCAAATGCTGACCATGATTACCCCAAGCACAAACAATTTGTGCCACATCGTTCGCCAATGCCGCAATCACTTGATTATTTTCAGGGCCCACAGGGTCGATAACACTTTTCATGGCTTGCGGATCAGTTGCGCGGTATGCAAAGATGTTACACACCACAAGCCCACCAAAACCCATAAGCCTTGCTCTGCGTTCGCAACGCTCAACTGTAGGGTCATTATGAATTTCATCTGCGGTTGAAGGATTTAACATCAAAAACATCACTTTGGGTTTTGTTTTATCCCAAGTGCGCCAAAGTTTGTATCTGTATGCTCGACATGGCGAGAAATCAGCACCACGATCTACTCTGCCTGCTATCATGTCTTCCCCACATCAATCATTGCCAAACCATAACATACCAATGCGGTAGAAATAAGCCTTGGCTCTTCGCCGCTCACGTTTTGCTTTATCGTTAAGTTGCTTCATATTTTGATTTGATGTAAATTGAGTGGGAAATTCATTCTCGGAGGGGTTTATGACAAACTTGCGTTCTATAGAAATTTTTACCGTAGTAGCACTTATCCTCATTTTAGCCTCAAACCTCGCCATGGCCAGCGATGTGCTTGAAGAAAACAATAGGGTATTACATTTCGATCAACCCCAAGCACCTCTAACATCACTCAACTTCAAACAAAACCAAGCTTTAAAACCTTTGTCTAATGACTTTCACATTATTGAAAAATCTTATTTGAGTAATAACATAGGTGAGCGCTGGGCAGTGATCACTTTTGAGAATAAATCAGCAGGGCAACGGCTTCTTAAAAACAAATCTATTGTCGCCACATTTGCCGATGGTTTTCAAACCCATGCCATCAACCTCAATGAAACACTTCAAGGCCACGACAAACTGACAAAAGCTGTATTCTTTGGTGTGTATCCTTTTCCAATCCTTGTCGTGCAAATAGAGTAATCAGAAATAAATTCCTCTTGCTGAAGCATGTTTCACTTTACGACTCATGACTCCAATAAGTTGCCTCTATAGGTTGTTTTACCTACCTCAAGCTTAGTGACTCATTTTAGACACACCTTAGCCTTGCATTGTCTGGTTATTTATTTGTTTTTAACATAATCTATTTTAATCCATTCTTCTTAACACAGGGTCAAACGTTTGATTTGACTGACGAAAATAGATACAGGAAGGAGATCATAAGTATGCCAATAGGTAAGTTATGAATAAGATAGGTTCTCATCGCATACGTCTGGTATATGCAGTGGTTGGAACCATCAACATTGTTGTTTTATCCTTCATTTACATTGCTTACCTTCAGCACCAAGAAAACACACAAAGATTTGCTACCATCCAATCACACCTCGAAATTGTGCATGCTGCAAATGCTTTAAGCAGCTATGTAAAACGTGCTGAAGGTCATATGCTGATGTACATCATTCTACGCAATCAACCAGATCGAAATAAGTTTTATGCCCGGCATCAAAAGGTGAAAGAAATACACTCACTTTTAGCTGAAGAATTAACCGATGATACATCTCATGCTCTGATAAACAGTATGCAAAGTAACGTTGATGGCTTACTGCAGCAGGGTAACCTTTTGCTTAAAATGCTGGATCAAGGAGAATCTTTAACAACCCAATCTCATGCCTTGCGCACTTTCCACAACTTTAGCTCAGAAATACGAAATCTAGGAGTTGGTTTGGTGGATCAACTCACTAAAGAATTGGCTATTGATAATCATAAAAGTGCTAACACATCGTACCAACACATGATTTTACTCATGCTTTTAAGCACCTTTATCATCGCTCTTTTACTCTTTGTGCTTATCTACGCAAAAAGGTTTTTTGCAGCTGAAGAAAGAATGCAAGCCATGCGTCATCGTTTTCAACAGACACAAAAGCTGGAATCACTTGGCACACTTGTCGGTGGCATCGCCCACGGCTTCAACAATATGCTGGCGAGTATCATTGGTAATGTGTATCTCGCTAAAAAAATATCACATCACCCTAGTTTGACAAAGAATTTAGAAAATATTGAGTCCATTTCATTTCGTGCTGCAGATATGATTAAACAACTGCTTACCTTTGCACGCAAAGATCAAACTCGCATGGTGCCATTAGCTTTGGTGCCTTACCTAAAAAACACACTTAAACTTATTCGTATATCCATACCTGAAGATATACGTATCAAACAAGAAATCTACGGCCAGCACTTAGCCATTTCAGGCGATGCTACCCAGCTGCATCAAGTATTATTAAATCTTATCATCAATGCTTGTGATGCCGTTGAGCATGTCCCCAATCCTTGCATCACAATCAAACTCGAATCATTCCAAGCGGATAAACTATTCTTTGAAAAACATACAGCAGCCCAGCATGACCACTATGCCCATTTAAGTATTCAAGATAATGGCTGCGGCATGGATGCAGAACAACGGCTACACATATTTGAACCCTTTTTCACCACCAAAGATCAAAGCAAAGGTGCTGGCCTTGGTTTGTCCATGGTCTTTGGAGCCATCAAATCACACCATGGTTCTATTGAGGTAGAAAGTGTCTTGGGGGAAGGTTCAACCTTTCATATTTATATACCTATGCTCGAGCAAGAAAAAAGTAAAACACCACCAAACCAACTTATCTCTAAAAAAGCAGCTACCATCAAAGCAAAAATAAGTAGCGAAGATACAATCAAATAAGACATTCTTTTTGTACTGAATTGATTTGTAAAACCGAGGAATATCTTGAATCAAGCCAATCTCCCCCAACATGTTCAGGCATTTTTTCACCCTGAAACATATGCCCACCCCGTGCAAACCATAAGCATGATTCAAACACATATTTCATGGGTCTTTTTAACAGGTCATTTTGCTTATAAACTCAAAAAACCTGTCAACTTTGGTTTTGTAAATTTTTCAACATTGGCAAAACGGAAGTACTTCTGCCAACGCGAATACATACTTAACAATAAATTATCCAGCGGCATCTACTTGGATGTTTGCCCTGTATGTAAAGATAATAACAGCTACAATCTTAATGGTTTGGGTACGGTGGTTGATTACTGCCTTAAAATGACACAATTTAATCAGCAAGATTTGTTGCCTGCAAAACTAAGCAAAGGCGAATTCCAAGCCCACTGGATGGATATATTGGCCAAGGATATTGCCCATTTTCACAGCACTGCTGAAATCAATACAAATCCTAACTTTGATCACCTTATATTACTCACTGAACACATAAAACATAATTGGGACATTCCTGCCCAGCACAGCCCAAAAACACTTGCCCCAACGCAGTTAGAAATACTTCTGACTTTTGGACAAGCAGAGCTTAAAAAACACCATCATTTTCTCAAACAACGTCAAACCAATCACTTCATTCGCTATTGCCATGGTGATTTGCAC
>JAJFLD010000028.1 GCA_021772875.1 Ghiorsea sp.
TGGTTGCTATTAGGGGCTGGTTTATCCCTTCAGCTCAAAGGCAGTATCATGATGTCATGTTTGGCAAAAGTGAAAAGACAAACTTGGAAAGGAATACAATAGGCTCATGACTTTTACAGCAAAACAAGGCGAGAAACATACAAAACAAACAGGCATTGGCGTGCTTTTGGTAAATCTAGGCACACCTGATGCGCCCACGCCATCGGCACTTCGCAGTTATTTAAAGCAATTTTTGGGCGATTCGCGGGTAGTTGAAGCCAATCGTTTGGTGTGGTGGTTTGCCTTGAATGTGGTCATCCTCAATATTCGCCCGAAAAAGTCAGCCCATGCTTACCAATCGGTTTGGACAGATGAAGGTTCGCCGTTGATGATGCATTCAACGAAGTTAACCGATAAATTAAACACAAAATTGCAACAAAACCATGGTGATACTGTGCACTTAGAGCTGGCGATGACCTATGGTAATCCAGCCATTGATGATGCGCTTGCTCGTTTGCGTGAGAAAGGGTGTAAAAAAATCATGGTATTGCCGATGTATCCGCAGTATTCAGGCAGCACCACAGCTGCGGTGACGGATGCTGTGTTTGATGTGCTCAAAACATGGCGCCGTGTGCCTGATTTACGCGTGGTGACAACTTATTATGATGACCCACGTTATATTCAAGCCTTGGCAAACTCGGTGCGCCAACATTGGCAAACACATGGTAAGGCTGAAAAATTGATGATGTCGTTTCACGGCATTCCTAAACGTTATTTTACCCAAGGCGATCCTTATTCATGCCATTGCCGCATCACTGCACGTTTATTGGCAGAAGCCTTAGATTTAAAAAAAGATCAATGGCTGCTTACCTTCCAATCTATTTTTGGCCGCGAAGAATGGCTCAAGCCATACACCGCAGCGCAATTGAAGGATTGGGGAAAAGAAGGCATCAAAGATGTGGATGTAATCTGCCCTGGTTTTGCTGTGGATTGCTTGGAAACCTTGGAAGAAATTAAGGTTGAAAACCGTGGTTATTTCATCGAAGCAGGCGGCAAAGATTTGCGTTATATTCCTGCACTTAATGATAGCGATGAGCATGTTGATGTGCTCACCAAATTAATCGAGCAGGAATGTACAGGCTGGTTATAAAGCCTGTGAAAATTTAAGCTGTGAGTAAGGGCGAGAAGCTTCCTAACATCACGAAATAATGTTCCTCTTAAGCTGATTGTTACATTGTATTTCTTGCAAACTCTTGTTTTTGGTATTTAAGTTAACCAGTGCGTCGACTTTTTGCATACAGATGGAAAGAATAGTTGGGTAATTCCTTTTCAAGGGCTCGACCTAACGCGGTTACTTTATCACGACCAACATCTGATAGAATAGGGTATTCATTTTTACCAATAGATGGCGACTCAATAAAGTTACTTGGGTCATCAAATAGCTGTTTAATGGTTGTTTGTATACTCTTTAATGTTTTATCATTTTTAACAGGGATAGATGAAAACTCTTCAACGTTGCCCCAGTAATCGCTTGGGTACAACAATTCATTTATTGCCTGCGCAGCTAACCAACGATCCTCAATGGAGTTGCGTAGCCAGTACCTCCGAATAAATTTAAACCAGATGGTAGTTAATAGAGCTGCTATTCCCAATATGAAGAATATTGTTTTCATAATAATCTAAAAAGCTAAAACGAGCTGAGGCCAAAGCGTTTAGTCTTTAACCAATTGTAGGTGTCAGCCTGGTATTTAATCGCAGATGAAGAATTTGTTATTTTCCGATTTGGCGGACTCTAAAATTTCGTCCTTTTATTTTGCCTACTTCAATGCTTTTGATGGCTTGGCGCAACACTTCTCGGCTGACGGCAACATATGCCCAGTTGTCGAAGATTTGGATTTTGCCCACTTGTTTGCCTTGGATGCCATGCTCGCCAGTGAGTGCGCCGAGAATATCGCCTGCGCGGACTTTTTGTTTTTTGCCGCCACCAATTTGTAGGGTTGCCATGGCAGCTTTGCGTACGGAATTGTTTAAAGCCGTGGAAGGCGGTAAGGCTTCAGCTTGAAAGCTTTGGCCAAAATAATCTTCGAGTTGGCTCATTTTATAACCATCTTTGATACTGAATAAGTTGAATGCCAAACCTTTGTTGCCAGCACGGCCTGTGCGGCCAATGCGGTGGACATGAGACTCTGCATCTTGGGCAAGATGATAATTGATGACCACGTCCAAATTGGCGATATCCAATCCGCGCGCTGCCACATCTGTAGCGACAAGCAGGGAAATACTTTTGTTGGTAAATTGTACCAGCGTTTGATCGCGATCGCGTTGTTCAAGATCGCCCGTTAAATCCAAAGCGCTAAAACCAGCATCAAGCAATTGATCGGTGACATGTTGCGCATCACGCTTGGTATTGCAGAAGATGACAGCAGATTCAGGGTTGTGCTCTAAAAGCAACAAACGCAGGGCGGTAAAGCGTTGCTCATCTGTGTCCACTTCATAAAAGTGTTGGGTGATGTTGGTATGTTCAGGTGTAGATTCCACTTCAATTGTCACAGGGTTGTTCATGTTTCGCTTGGCGATAGTTTTAATATGTTCGGGGAAGGTGGCACTTAATAAAAGGGTTTGCTTCTTTGGAGGCATTTGTTTGAAAATGGCATCAAGGGCAGCTTGGAAACCCATTTCAAGCATGCGATCAGCTTCATCCAATACCAAGATGTTAAGCTGGTTTAGTTTAAGTGTTTCGCGATTCAAATGATCTTCAATGCGACCGGGTGTGCCCACAACGATATGTGCGCCAGATTGGAGTGAATCGGCTTGGGGTTTGAATGGCACACCACCACATAGGGTTAATACTTTGATGTTGCCAATGCCACGGGCGAGTTTGCGAATCTCTGTTGCTACTTGATCGGCAAGCTCACGTGTGGGGCAGAGCACCAACGATTGGATGTCCAAACGCTGTACATCCAAATTTTGCAGCAAGCCAAGGCCAAAAGCCGCTGTTTTGCCTGAGCCTGTTTTGGCTTGGGCAACCACATCTTTACCTTCTAAAATATGCGGTAAACTTTGGGCTTGGATAGGGGTCATGCTGGCGTAGCCAAGGGAATCTAAATTATTCAGCAGGTCAGGTCTAAGATTTAGGTTTGAAAATAATGACTGGCTCACTGTGTTATCCTATGTGAAAATATTTTGTGTCTGTGCTTGGGAAAGGGTTATTTTTCTTTCCATTGAAACTTTTGCTTTGGTGCGGTTAATGTTTTGTTGTTGCTTATCTTTTTTTCGGGTTGAGGCGATGAAGCTTGGTCTTTAGGGCGATATTTAACTTGTAAACCATGTAGGAAATTGCGTAATACTTGGTCTTTACATTGTCGAGATTGCCTATGCTCAGGGGCGCGAAAAAATGCGCTTAATTCGTGTTTGCTGATTTTTAAGTTCACAAGGGCGAGCACACTTAGAATATCTTCATCTTTAAAGTTGAGCGCAATGCGTAATTTTTTAAAGATGAGATTGTTGGTTAAATAATCTTCGGCTTGGGGTTGCGGCCCATCTCTTTTACCACGTTTATCAATGATGAAACCATTCAAAAATATTGCCAAAATTTTATCACTGCATTCTTGAAACGCTGGAGCATCTTCCTTTTTTAGCCAATCGCTGATTTCTTCACGGCTTACTTTTTTATCTGCCAAAGCAAAAACCGACATCATTTTATTATCACTTAAATCAAAGGTGTAACGTATTCGGCGTAATATGTCGTTGTTAACCATGTTAGGTTTGCGTAACAATAAGCAGCAGTTGCATGCTCATCTTATTTCATGAGTTGAGCAAAACGATCAAATAAATAATCTGCATCTTGTGGGCCAGGGCTTGCTTCAGGATGATATTGCACTGAGAAAATGGGTTTGTTTTTAACTTTCAAACCTTCAACGGTGTTATCAAAGAGTGAACGATGTGTCACTTCAACTGAAGCAGGTACATCATCATCAGCAACAGCAAAACCATGATTTTGGCTGGTGATTTCAATTTTCCCTGTGGTTAAATCTTTCACAGGATGATTGCCGCCACGATGACCAAATTTAAGTTTGAATGTTTTAAGGCCAAGCGCTTGGGATAACAATTGATGCCCCATGCAAATGCCAAAGATTGGTGTGTCAGATTGGATAAGGTCGCGAATGGATTCAACAGCATAAGCTACTGCCGATGGATCACCTGGGCCATTGGATAAAAAGATGCCATCAGGTTTCATGGCTAGGATAGCTTGTGCTGAGGTGTCTGCTGGCACAATCGATACTTTAATGCCGCGGTCGGAGAGTTTGCGGTAGATGTTTTTCTTACAGCCAAAATCAAAAGCAACAACGTGTTTTTTCATGGTTGGTGTTGCAAAAGCCTTTTCATCAAGCTGATATGTGCCTTGCTGCCATGTGGTTGTGCCTTTTTGGCTAACTTGCCCAACCAAATCTTTATTTTCCAAACCCTGCCAAGCATTTGCCAGCGCAACAGCATCAGCTTCGGACATATCATCAGAGGCAATGACACCATTTTGCGCACCATTATCGCGCAGGTGGCGAACAAGGGCGCGGGTATCAATATCGGCTAGACCAACAATGTTATTGTTTTTTAGCCATGTTTCTAAACTTTGTTCAGCGCGGTAGTTGGAGGTTTTACGGGCTGGGGCGCGAACAATCAAACCACGCACGGAAATATGATCTGATTCCATGTCCACAGCATTGATACCAACGTTGCCGATGTGCGGGTAGGTGAAAGTGATGATTTGTTCGGTGTAAGAGGGGTCGGTAAGGATTTCCTGATAACCTGTCATTGCGGTGTTGAAACAAACTTCACCAACGGTGTGGCCTGTTGTGCCGAGCGCTTGACCATGAAAAATACGACCATCTGCCAAAGCCAAAAATGCTGGTGTAGGGATGGTGTGTGATTCACTCATGTGTAGCCTCGTGGGTCGTCATTTTGCCAAACGGGGCAAGACTATGGTTTTGGCTGTCGACTGTCGATTGTTGTTTTTGAAGCGCTGATTTTTCATGCTGCGACACCCCGCCTGAAAAGCTCTCTCTGCCTAAATTATAGCCACCATGAGCCTTCATCGTAAGCATAAATTGTGATATGGAACACTAAAAGTACCATTTTAAGCCATTTTTCCAATGGCATCAGCATTGCTCTACTCTGGTTGAACAAATAAATTAAACTTAGTGTTTAATGACTTGATATTAAGATTATGGAGATGATTGACATGAAATCAAAATTAACAAACTATGCAATAGCTTTAACACTAGGCACTGGCTTGATGACTGTAAGTGCGCCAGCACAAGCTGGAGAAATGGAAGTGAGCGCTGATGTTGGTGTTTATAGTTCGTATGTATGGCGTGGAACAAAATACAGTGGCGATGCACCATCTGTGCAAGGTGATTTCGGAATGGAATTTACTGAAGGCCTATCTGGTAATGTTTGGTATGCAACAAACCTTGTGGGTAATGTTACTGAATTTGATTATACCCTTGATTATTCAGGAGAAGCTGGCGGCATTGGTTATTCAGTTGGTGTGATTGCATACCGTTTCTTAAATCAAAAATCTGCAAATACACTTGAAGTTTATGCTGGTGTTTCAGCAGGCCCCGCTTCATTAACTGTTTATTATGATACAGATTTATTCAAAAAAGATATGTATATCGAAGCAGGTGTTGATGGCGAGTTAGGAAGCTTTGCAGGATCTGCTACTGTCGGTTATGTCATGCCAGATGTTGGTAAAAGTGAAGTATCAAACGTGACCCTTGGTGTTTCTAAAGACTTCGAACTAAATAGTGGCATTATTGCAAGCCCATCGTTTACTTATGTTGCAGGACTTGGCCCTAACAAAGGTGTTAAGGCTGCGAATGGGGATACTTCATCTAAAGGTGATCAAATTGTTGCAGGTATCAACTTTGCATACTAGGCATTGCCTTTAGTTATACTATTAAATGTTAAGGGGTTGAGTTTTTCATCCCCTTAACAATAAATAGTTTATCATGATTAAACAGAATAAATATTTGGGAGAAGCTGATGAAAAAAATTACTGCTGTTATCAAGCCATTTAAACTTGATGACGTAAAAGACGCGCTACTTGAGCTAGGTGTTTCTGGTATGAGTGTTTGCGAAATTCGTGGACATGGTCGCCAAAAAGGACACACCGAACTTTACCGTGGTGCAGAATATAATGTTGATTTTGTGCCAAAAACAGAAATATCAACTGTAGTTACAGCAGATCAAGTTGATGCTGTAATCGAAGCAATCACTAAAGCTGCAAGCAGCGGAAAAATTGGCGATGGTAAAATCTTCGTGACCAATGTGGAGCGTGTTGTGCGCATCCGTACTGGCGAAGAAAATGCCGACGCGTTGAATTAAGGGAGATGATACAATGGATCAATTAGCAGGAGACATTCTCCAAACAAAATACGCACTCGACACCTTCTACTTTTTGGTGATGGGTGCTTTCGTCATGTGGATGGCAGCAGGCTTCTCAATGTTGGAGGCAGGCCTTGTTCGTTCTAAGAATACAGCTGAAATTTTAACGAAAAATATCGTGCTGTATTCGATTGCTTGTATCATGTACATGATTGTAGGTTACAATATTATGTACGGTGGTTCAGCAAGCGGTTATTTACCTGATGCTTTAAGCTTTGGTTTAGGCGCAGATAATGATGTGGCAGCGGT
>JAJFLD010000029.1 GCA_021772875.1 Ghiorsea sp.
GTGCAGGTCACCCCTGAAGACGCCAAACGCATGGATGCTTTGGTCACCAAATTGATGGGTGATGATGCTGGACAGCGCCGTGATTTGTTGATGGGCAAAGAAATTGAAGAAGCCAAATACCTTGGCGCACCTGAAGACAAAACCGATGTTGAAGCTGCTGAAGCTTTGGCAGAAGTGATGGTCAAAGATCCGCTTGATATGACTGATGATTTGGAAGATTTAAAACCTATTCCAGTCAAGTTTACCCCTTACGATTCGGGCAACAATGCGATTGCGCCTTTTGAAACGGTGTTTCGGGAACTGTATCGTAGTTATGGCCTGAAAGTGGTAGGCGATCGGGCGATTCCCGATGTGCGTGATGGCCTCAAACCAGTGCATCGCCGCATACTTTATGCTATGGAAAAACTGGGTTTACGCGCCAATACCAAAACCAAAAAATCAGCCCGTGTGGTGGGTGATGTGATTGGTAAATACCATCCCCATGGTGATTCGGCGGTGTATGGCGCCATGGTGCGTATGGCACAACCTTGGGCTATGCGTTATCCGCTGGTGGATGGGCAGGGTAACTTCGGCTCCATTGATGGTGATTCGGCAGCGGCGATGCGTTATACCGAAGCGCGGTTAACACCCATTGCTGAAGCCATGCTGGGCAGTGATTTAAAAGACGGTATCACGCCTTACCAACCCAACTACGATGACCAAGACAAAGAGCCTATGTTGCTTCCAGCCCCATTCCCTTGGGTGTTGATGAACTCCAGCACGGGCAACCCTGCGGTGGGTTTTAAAACAGAGATTCCATCACATAACCTCACCGAACTGCTTGGTGCATGTGTTGCATTGGCAGGCCGCAGAAGCAGATCAGGTGGAGGAGCCACCGACAAAGATTTTGCGCTTGTAAGAAAATACATCACCGCCCCTGATTTCCCAGGTGGCGGTATCATCACCAACACCCATGAAGAGCTGGAAAAGATGTACGCCAGCGGTTACGGAAAAATGCTGTTGCGCAGCAAATGGTTTAAAGAAGATTTAGGCAAAGGCATGTGGCAGATTATTGTGACAGAGCTTCCTTATGGTATTGAGAAATCGCCGTTGTTGATTGAAATGGGTGCGCGCATTTCCGACAAAACCATCGCTGAATCGCGGCAGTTGCCTATGCTTGCAGATTTGCGTGATGAATCATCTGCCGAAGGCATTCGTATTGTCATCGAGCCCAAATCGAAAAACCTTGATGCAGATCAAATTATGCAGCATTTGTTTTCAGCCACCAACTTACAAGTCACCATCCAGTATGCGACGTATGCCTTGGAGAAATGGATTGATGTACCAGGTGGTGATCGCTATCGCTTGCCAAGCCTGTTCTCGCTTGATGCTTTGCTCAACTCGTTCTTGAACAACAGAGAAGAGATTGTGATGCGCAGGGCGGCAGTACGCCTGCTCGAAATTGCTAAGCGCACCAACATTCTTGAAGGTTTGTTTGTGGTCTATCCCAATGTGATGGCGATTGTGAAAACCATTTATGAAAATGATGCGCCTAAACCCATTCTGATGGAAAAATACGGGTTTAATGAAGCGCAAGTGGTGGCTATCCTTGATTTGCGCCTTGCGCAGTTGCGTAAACTCGATGAGATGAAGCTGCAAAATGAGCATGCCAAACTCTTGGAAGAACAAGCCGAGCTTGAGCTTATCGTTGATGACCATGGCTATCGCTGGAAACATATTACGGGTGAGCTTAAATCTGCCTTAAAAGCCTTTGGTGATGAACGCCGCACCGTGGTTGATCCGCATGCCGCCAAAGCGCGCACCATGAATAAACAGCAATTGATTTCGCGTGAACCCATCACTGCTATCCTTTCCAAGCAGGGCTGGCTCAAGGGTCTGCGTAGTGCCAACGTGGATATCAGTAGCGTGAAGTTCCGAGAAGGCGATAAGCTGTTGGATACGGCTTCAGGTCATACCACCGATATGCTGGTGTTAATTGGCCGCGAGGGCAGGGCTTTTAGCATGCTTGCTGCCGACCTAGCAGGTGGCCGAGGCAATGGTGAACCCATCTCGAAATCCTTTGTTTTTAGCATCAATGAAGCACCGACGCGTATGGTGATGATTAACGCTGATACTGAATATCTGATTGCCACCACAGCAGGGCATGCATTCCGCGCTATGGGTGAGTCTATGCTCTCAGCGAATAAGAAGGGCAAAGCCTTTATCAATTTCCCCAAAGGCTCGAAGTTGCTTTGTGTTCGTGAGATTGAAACAGGCCATGATGGGCTGGCATTTATTGATGAAGATGGGCGTTTGGCCGTGATAAACAAAGAAGAATTCCCAATGCTAGCCAAAGGCAAAGGTTTGACGGCTATTCTTTTGCGTAAAGGCTCAAAAGGTTTGCGTGATGCTGCACCCATCACCATCAAAGATGGGGTGCGGGTTGGTACAGATAAACGTGCCACAAGCATTGATGCCGCGGAGCTGCAAGAGTTTTACATCATTCCAAGAGCCAAAGCACCACGCCCACTTCCGATGGCGGCGGTGAATGGCATGTTGGTTTGATGGTTCATGGTGATAATATTTTGTGATTTGGTCGAAATGCTGCTCTTAGGCTCTTTTCGCTTGCATCGTGGGCGCGACTTCTTCCAATAAAAAGTTAATCAGTGCGCGCGTTTTTGCAGGCATAAACTCGCGCTCAGGGTAAACTATATACATGGGTAAGCCGCCCACGGGT
>JAJFLD010000030.1 GCA_021772875.1 Ghiorsea sp.
TCGTTTGTAAACTACCCGCAGTTGCCATGGATATCCCATATGCGCCCATATTGGATATTTTCAAATTGGCAATGCTTGGTGAGCCAATGTTGCCATTCATTGTAAGACCAACATTAGCGTCGTTGATAGAGATATTGTTGAATGAGGGAGAAGCATTTTGAACAAATATACCTGTTCCAGCATGTCGATCTTCTAACCAATTCACGATACCGTTCGAACCACTATTAAAACGAACGCCTTGCCAAGCGTTAGGTGCGGGAACATTTGTTGAGCCTGGGAAAATACCACCAACAGTGTCATCATTGACACTGGTTAATATTGCAGCTGCTCCAGCTTGTCCGTATACATCTAAGGTACCGTCCACAATCATTGAAACATTATCAAATTTCGCAATGACATAAGGGTCAATCTGCAAGCTACACCCTGCACTTACAGTCACACCAGATTGAACGTGATAAGGAGAACCATACAAATCCCAGACGGTATTGCAGTTACCATTGCCGATGGAGATAACATTATTGGTGTTGGCTAATGAAATTACAGTGTTTACGCCTGTATTGGTGGCAAAGAGTTGATTCACGGTTTGATTCACAGCTGGATAACTTACAGCATCCACCAATACGGGAACTGTACCAGCGTAGGTGTCGGTGACATTTGCTGTGGCAAAACCATTAACATCTGTATACACATCTAAAACCTGTAATCCATTTTGGGTGAAGTTGGCATAAGGTGATGTTTGCACGGTGAAGCGTACTAATGCTGAAGGTATGGGTGTTGCATAGGTATCGGTCAACACAGCACCAATTTTTGCAGCACCACCAACAACCATGCCACCAGGGAAATCACTTGTGGCATTAAGTATTGCTATTGCATTCACTTGCACAGTGCGAACGACGGGTGTTGCAGCATTGCCTGCAAGATCACTGACATTATACGTGACAGTATAGCTTCCTGCGATGGCGGTATTTACAAGATTTGAGACTGTCGCAATCAAACCCGTATCGACATTATCACTGACGGATGACCCTGGATCAATATATGTTGCGCCTTGGGTAATCGTATATGGATTTGCGCCGAGTAGTGTGATGACAGGTGCAGTTTGATCGGTGACAAATACAGTGCGAACAACGGGGATTGCGGCATTGCCTGCAAGGTCACTGGCGTTATAAGTGACGGTATAAGTTCCAACAATGGCAGTATTTACAGTGCTTACGGCTGTGGCGCCCAAAGGAAGATCTGTAAATATATTATCGGTGACAAATGAGCCCGGATCGACAAATGTTGAACCTTGGGCAACAGTTAATGGGTTTGCCCCCAGTAGTGTGATGACAGGTGCAGTTTGATCGGTGACTTGCACAGTACGAACGACTGGTATTGCCGCATTGCCTGCAATATCGCGAACGTTATAGGTGATGGTATAAGTGCCGACAAAGGCGGTATTTACAGTGCTCACAGTTGTGGCAATCAAACCCGTATCCACATTATCGTTAACAAATGAGCCGGGATCAACATACGTCGCACCTTGAGCGATAGTGTATGGATTTGAGCCAAGCAATGTGATGGTTGGTGCTGTTTGGTCGGTGACCTGCACAGTACGAACGACAGGTGTTGCAGCATTGCCTGCAAGATCACTGACAGTATAGGTAACCGTGTAGGTTCCAATTGCAGCGGTATTTACAGTGTTTACGACTGTGGCAATCAAACCTGTATCGACGTTATCGCTGACAGATGAGCCTGGATCAACATAGGTCGCGCCTTGAGCAATAGTGAATGGGTTTGCACCAATGAGTGTGATGACAGGTGGTGTGGTATCAAGGAAGATAACAGTGACAACGAGGTTTTTGGTTGCTGTTGCACCAAGCGCGTCTGTAGCAACAACAGCAATGGTGTAGGTGCCTAAAGAAGCAGCAGGTGGAGCTAGTGTGATGATGCCAGAAGTTGCGGCAATGCTTGCCCATACAGGTGCATTGGTTGCAAGGCTATAGCTCAATGTGTCGCCATCAGGGTCAGATGCTACTGCAAGCACAGTAGTGTTGGTTGACTGTTCAGAAACAGATATGGCAGATGAAGATAAATTCAAGATTGGATTACGGTTGACGACATCAATATCAACAGCACCAAACACGCTGGAATTTTGATCTGGATTTTTCAGCGGATCAATTTTTGCGGTGATGGAATATTTCCCCACAGTTGCTGGTGCCGTCCAAGTTGTGGCTGCGCCATAAATATCAATGGTGCCAAATGTGCCGCCAGTTTTGCTCCAGAGCAGCGGGGATGAAGCTGGTGGTGTGTTGCCTGCAACAGAGCCTGTTAAGTTGATTGAGCCGCCACGAAAGGTGCTTTTTGTACTTGCAGTCACTGCAATAGATAGACTCATCGTCACAGGAACTTCTACGGGCGTACCTTTTAAATCTACAGGTGCAGAAACCGTTTCGTACGTTTTTATGCCAGCAGCATTGGCAGCATTAAAGGCTAAGATACGAAAGCGAATATTGTTGCCATTGGGCACACGAAGAAGGGCAACCAAGTTGGGTCGATTTGCCACAACAGGCCCTGCAATGATTTGATTACTGCTGTTGATGGCGGTGACACTGATAGATTGTACTTTTGCAGGCACACTGCCCGGTGCGCCGATAGCGCCTAGGGCAGTCACTTGCCCAATAGAAATGGTGACATCAGTGGAAGCACTTGAATTGTTTGCGTTTTCGCTGCCGCAAGCAGCCAAAAACAAACTTATGATAAGGAAAAAAATGCGCATAAACACCCTCTTTTATGTCAAATAACCTACGAAATGTTTCATTTATACTAACTTTAGTTAACAAATAAGGCGATGTAAAGACATAGCCTTTTCCAATATGAAATACGCTTGAATGTGTGTAGAGACTATTTTTTTGAGGCTTCAAGGCGTAAAAAGAGAGGCGTCAGCTTTTCGCGCGAGCATTTCTATTCAAAAATAAGAGTGTTCAAGTATGGTTTAACTGTTGTATTCTTAACTTCTAACGAGGCTAAAAAAATCTCGTGCTTTTATTCAAAACTTTCATGCATATGATGTGTCATTTGAACTTGAATGGAAGTTACTTTAAAAGAGGTAAAACGTGTCAGAACAACAGCAGCAAGCTTATAACCCCCAAGCCATTGAAGAAAAGTGGCAAGAGCGCTGGCAAGCAGCTGGCATTGATGTTGCCAGTGATGCTGAAGATGATACGCGCGAAACCTATTATTGCCTTGAGATGTTTCCTTATCCATCGGGCAATTTGCATATGGGACATGTGCGCAACTATTGTCTTGGTGATGCTGTTGCCCGTTATAAACGTATGCATGGCTTTAATGTTTTGCATCCGATTGGCTGGGATGCTTTTGGTTTGCCTGCTGAAAATGCCGCCATTAAACATGGTCGACCACCTGCGGAATGGACGTATGGCAACATTGCGCAAATGCGCGAACAATTAAAGCGTTTGGGTTTGTCTTATGATTGGTCGCGAGAAATAGCAACCTGTAAACCAGAATACTACCGTTGGGAACAATGGATGTTCACCAAGTTGATGGAAAAAGGCTTGGCCTATCGCAAGGAAGCGGAAGTGAATTGGTGCGATCCTTGTCATACTGTGCTTGCCAATGAGCAGGTAGTAGATGGTGTGTGTTGGCGCTGTGATACACCCGTGAAAAAGAAAAATTTAGCCCAATGGTTTATTCGCATCACCGATTATGCTGAAGAGCTGCTTAATGATTTAGATAAGCTCAGCGAATGGCCTGAAAAAGTGGTGGGTATGCAACGCAACTGGATTGGTAAATCTGCGGGTGCGGAAGTATCTTTTAAAGTGCAAGATTCAGATGAAACACTAGACATCTTTACGACTCGCCCCGACACCCTTATGGGGGTGACCTATATGGCAGTTGCCGCTGGCCACCCTTTGGCAAAACAAGCAGCTGAAAACAATCCTGAATTGGCTGAGTTTTTAGAAGCATGTGCTGTGATGTCGACCAAAGAAGCTGATGTGGCGACGATGGAGAAAAAAGGCATGGCTTTGGGTATCAACGCGATTCACCCTGTTTCGGGTGAATTGGTGCCTGTTTGGGTGGCAAACTTTGTGTTGATGTCTTATGGCACGGGCGCGGTGATGAGTGTGCCAGCCCATGATGAGCGGGATTACGATTTTGCCAAGAAGTATGGTTTAAACATCAAACAAGTGATTAAATCGGAGTCGGCAGACTGGGATATCTCGGATGCAGCATTTACAGAAGCAGGTATTTTGGTTGATTCAGATGCTTTTGATGGTTTGGCTTCGGTCAAAGCGAAGAAAGTGATTACAGCGTGGTTGGCTGAACATGATAAGGGTGAAGAACGCATTCAATACCGTTTGCGTGATTGGTTGGTTTCGCGTCAGCGTTATTGGGGTACACCGATTCCAGTGATTCATTGCCAAGACTGTGGCATTGTCGCTGTGCCTGAAGAGCAGTTGCCAGTGGTATTGCCAGAGCATTTACAGCCTACAGGTGGCGTATCACCGCTGGCGGAATGCCAAGAATTTGTAAACGTGGATTGCCCAACTTGTGGTAAAGCAGCTAAGCGTGAAACGGATACTTTTGATACCTTTATGGAATCATCTTGGTATATGAATCGTTTCACGTCTGCGCGCTGTGAGACAGACATGGTGGATGCCAAAGCCATGCAAAAATGGGCGCCTGTGGATCAATACATTGGTGGTGTAGAACATGCTGTGCTGCATTTGTTGTATGCCCGTTTTTATCACAAATTGATGCGAGATGTAGGTTTGTTTGATGCAGAACAAGTAAGCTCTGAACCATTCAAAAGCTTATTAACACAAGGCATGGTCTTGCTTGATGGCACCAAAATGTCGAAGTCCAAGGGTAATACGGTTGACCCTAAAGATATCATTGAAAAATATGGTGCAGATACGGCGCGGTTATTCACGTTATTTGCAGCCCCTCCAGAGCGTGATTTGGAGTGGCATGATTCAGGCGTAGAAGGCGCAAGTCGTTTCTTGAATCGGGTGTGGGTGTTGCTTGAAAAAGTAGGACAAACTTATCAAGGCTCAGCAGATGCCAAAGCAACGAAAGCATTGCGCCGTGTGATTCATGCGCATATTCAAAAAGTGACCCATGCCTTTGAACAAGGTTTTGCGTTTAACGTAGCCATTGCCTCAATGATGGAGCTATCAAACGCTTTGGGTGCTTTTGAGGCTTGTGATGCGCAAGGTGTGGCTGTTTTTGATGAAGGTGTGAATGCTTTGATTACGATGCTTAGCCCACTTGTGCCGCATTTTGCGTCAGAGTGTGGGGAAAGATTGGGTTTTGAAACAGTGGCAGTGATGAGCGCTTGGCCAAAAGTGGATACATCAGCATTGGTTCAAGATGAAATCAGTTTGGTGGTGCAGATTCAAGGTAAAAAACGCGGTGAAATTCTTGTTTCACCGGATGTGAGTCAAGATGATGCTTTTGCTGCTGCCCAAGCCGATGAATCCATTGCTAAGTGGCTTGAAGGCATGGCGATTGTTAAAGTGATATTGGTCAAAGGGCGATTGTTGAATATCGTGGTGAGACCAGCTTGATGCTGAAGGCATGGCTTGGCGTCGCTCTTTTACTTACTTCGTGTGGTTATCATTTGGTAGGGCAAGGGGATGGCTCTGTGATTCCAAAGGATGTCACTTCAGCGCGTTTAACGACAAATGCGGGTGAGCAAGGGAAAATTTTATTGGCAGAGCTGCAACAGCTATGGACACAATATGATTCATTGCCTCCGCTGGAAAACGATACCATCACAGAAGAAACTGTTGTGTTGCGCATTGAGCAGGTCGCCCAGACATTTTCTCCCATAACCTTTGATGCGGCAGGGCTGGCCTTGCAATACCAACTGTCGGTTTCAGGGGTGTTAAATCTTTATCAGCAAGATGGTCTTCTTTGGAGCTCTGGTGTGGTATCTGTGCGCGGTCAGGTGTTTGGCGAAGCGGGCTCCAACAATCCAAGCACAATAGAAGCAGAGCGTGAAACGTTAGCAGAACAGCTCCATAAACAATGGGCTCAAGATGCGATGGCACGTTTGCAATCTGGATTTTAATGAAACGGTCACAGATTTTTTAATGCAAGTTTCCCCTCAGAATATTTTACCTGCCGAACATCGCAGCTATTACCTTTTTGGTGAAGATAGAGACGCTTTGTTTGAAACAGGTGAAGCTCTGCTGGCCGCTGGTGAAACTGGTGCGCTGCGTTTACGCGTGGATGTATCAGAATTAGAACGTATTGAGGTGGAGAGTCGCTCTCAAGGATTGTTTGGGCCACAAGCCTGTTATGCTCTGGTGCGTAATGCTGAAAGTGCAACCCCTAAACAATCAGATCACCTTCTAAAACTTGCGGCATCAGTGGCAGCTGAAAACAGACTCATTTTATGTGCGCCAGATATAACTTGGAAAAAAGCATTGCACAAAAAAATATTGGCTGAAACGAAAGTGGTATCTTGTGAATTTCGCACACCTTCAGCTGAACATTTTAAAGCATGGTTTTCTGAGGCCGTGCAATGTGAAAATTTATACGTGAGTGAAGCCACTTTACAAATGGCGACAGAACGTTTGAGTGGTTTAAGAGCTGCGGCCAAGCAATTGATTAACCGCATGAAGCTGTATGACAATGAAGAAGGGGTTCAATTTGATACAGCATTGCTGGGCGAATTGCTTGGTGAACGGGCACCAGATGATTTGGATGATTTTTGTCATGCAGTGGCCATGAAAGATATACGAGCTATCCCATTGTTGCGGCATTTGTTGTTGAATCAACAGGTTTCAGATGTGCAATTGCACACTTGGTTGAGTATGCGTTTAAACCAGTTGCTGATGTTTTTATGGTATCAAGCCAGTGGTGAACGCAGCCCAAGTCAGGCGGCGCGTCTTTTTGGTGCTGCTCGTCAGCTGGTGCCTAAGGAAGTGAAGTTTTGGAGTGCAGCTGAGTTGATGTTGGCCATGAAAAAATTAACAGACACAGAAAAACTACTCAAAGGTGCATCGGTTGAAGCAAGGTTTATGGTGCTTGAACGGTTGACGCTGCAATTGATTGCTCATGATGCTTAAAGACTTCCCTCACGCCATCTTTCGTGAATATGATATCCGTGGTCTTGCCGATTCGGAAATCAGTGAGGACTTTGCTCGAAATTTGGCAAGCGCATATGCCCAGTTTTTGCCCAAAGACAATCAACAAGCTGTGGTTGTCGCACGCGACGTGCGTCTTTCGGGGTTAAAGTTACAGCAAGCTATTATGCAAAGTTTGGTAGCCCAAGGTATCAACGTTATTGATATTGGCATGTTACCCACACCATTGGCCTATTATGCTGTTTACACCCTTCAAGCAGCAGGTTGCATTATGGTTACAGCAAGCCATAACCCAGCGACATACAATGGATTTAAGATGATGGTGGGTAAAGATAGTTTTCATGGTGAGGATATTCAAAAACTCAAAGCCTTGATGCTTAAACCAGCTTTGCCAACCCAAGCTGTTGAACAAGGTAGCATCCAAAGTTTAAGTGTGAACCATCATTATCAAACATTTGTTAGCCAAGACTGTGTTTTGGCAAGGCCACTTAAAGTTGTGATTGATGCAGGAAATGGCCCTTCAGGGCTGATTGCAGCGCCACTTTATCGGGCGTTGGGTTGTGAAGTGTTTGAATTGTATTGTGAACCAGATGGTACATTTCCGAATCATCATCCCGACCCTACTGTTGCAGCGAATATGATAGATATTGCCAATAAAGTGTGTGAAGTGGGGGCGGATTTAGGCATTGCTTTTGATGGTGATGGCGATCGTATTGGTATTGTAGATGAGCAAGGTCATATGATATGGGGTGATATGTTATTGCTGCTTTTATCGCGCCAGCTGCTCAAAATCCACCCTGGAGCAACAATTATTTCCGAAGTTAAATCATCGCAACTCTTGTATGATGATATTGCCGCACAAGGTGGAAATGCTGTCATGTGGCGAACTGGGCATTCGCCTATCAAAGCTAAAATGAAAGAGACTGGGGCTTTGCTTGCTGGAGAAATGAGCGGACACTTCTTTTTTGCTGATAGGTTTTTTGGCTTTGATGATGCAGTGTATGCAGGGGCTAGAGTGATGCAGCTTTTGGCGGAGCAAAATCAACCGCTATCAAGCCTGTTGTCCGATGTGCCACAGCGTGTGAGTACACCCGAAATACGTGTACCGTGCCCTGACGTAAAGAAATTTTTTATTGTTGAACAAGCCAAGTTGCATTTTAAAGAGCAAGACTGTCAGATGATTGAAATTGATGGTATGCGACTCATTTTTGAGGATGGCTGGTCATTGCTCAGGGCCTCCAATACGCAGCCAGCATTGGTGTTGCGTTATGAAGCCACGGATGAAACATGTTTGCTTGCTTTGCAAGCCAAGCTTGAAGGGTGGTTGAACCAGCACTTATAAGGAGAGTAACATGAAAGATGATAAGCTGAATCATGCGTTGCGTTGCCTATTTGAACAGGGGCGAGACC
The DNA here is from genome assembly GCA_021772875.1 of Ghiorsea sp. Classification (GTDB taxonomy): domain Bacteria; phylum Pseudomonadota; class Zetaproteobacteria; order Mariprofundales; family Mariprofundaceae; genus Ghiorsea. The sequence goes on from JAJFLD010000030.1 coordinate 8,508, forward strand.
CTATGTTTATTACCAATGAACGTGGCTATTTATCACATGTGAATCCAGCATTTCTTAATCTCTATGGCTATGAAGCCGAGGATGTTATTGGCAAACCCCTTAGTTTTTTACTTCAAAAACCATTGCATGATGTTATTTTTTACAAAAAGATTTTACGGCAGCTGCTTAAACAAGGTAGTTGGGTTGGTGAAGTGAATGTTGTGGCTGAAAGTGGTGAAATCATAACAGTTTGGACACAAATGATTCGAGCAGATGTTGGTTTTTCAGCGATTCAAGTTGATTTAAGAGAGCGTGATAAAATTACTCGCAAGATGGAAGGTTTATCGCGCTTGCAATCGGTGGCGACACTAGCAGGTGGCGTTGCCCATGAATTTAATAATATCTTAGGTGGTATTCAAGGGCATTTATACCTTTTTAAACGTCATTTATCTGAAGATCAGGAAAAAGAGCATGCGCGTTTAACACGCATTGACGGTTTAATGCGTAGGGCAACATCTTTGGTGCAAAATCTATTATCTTTTTCGCGCCAAAAACCCACAGCCATGCGTGAAATTACACTGTTACCGTTGCTGGAAGAAACCATTGATGTGGCAAAAAAATCTATGGATAAAATGATTCATATTCGCCTCAGTGTGCGTGATAGAGGGCTTATCGTTTTTGCCGATGGGGTAATTTTGAAACAGCATGTGTTTGAACTTATCAGCAATGCTGAGCGGGCATTGCTTCAGCAACGAAAAAAAATGGGTTATGATTATAATTCACAAGAAGATCATATCAATATTGAGCTTGGCATGACACAAGATGGTAAGTTTGCAGAGATTTTTGTGCGTGATAATGGCTTAGGTATGCAGGATGCAACACTAAGACATTGTTTGGATCCATTCTTTACCACAGAACCAGTGGGTGAAGGCACAGGTTTGGGTTTGTCGAGTGTGGCAGCTTATGCCCAACAGCTCAAAGGCTCTCTTGAGGTTGAAAGCGTGCTGGGTGAATACACTTCTATTTGTCTGCGACTGCCCTTGTCTTCTGAGATGGTGGGGCAGGAAATTAAAAATGGTTTGGTTCTGCTTGTGGATGATGATGACGACTTGCGACAATCCATGGAAGAGATTTTAAATTGTCATGGTTATGATGTGATGACTGCAAACAATGGTGTTGAAGGCTTGGATCTTTGGCGAAAACATGGAAAGAAATTGGATGCCATCATCATGGACATTATTATGCCCAATATGGATGGTATTGAAGTTGCCCGTGAAATAAGAAAAGAAGATGAAAATATTCCTATTTGTTTAACTACGGGTTATTCGTATCAGAGTATTCCATCAAGCTTGCATGTGAATTTGATGCGAAAACCATTAGACCCTTCTTTATTGGCTGAGTATTTAGCCTGTAATATTCCTTAAAGGTAAGCTTTTGAAGCTTGGGCTAACCGCTTAATTTTTTGTAAACCCTGACTAGCACAGCTCATACTCTCAGCCGTTCGTTCACGCGCTTGAAATAAAGCACGCATGACACAGCGGTGTCGGTAATCGAGTTGCTGAAATTTATCTTTATATGTTTCAGGTGGTAAATCTGATTGTGCACAGGCTGCTTTTAATTGGAGAACTTCAGCATTGTATGCGTCGGCAGATTGCGCCAAATGTTGCCACTGTTGTTTGGTTACCCTTTGCTGAAGCATTTGAAGCTTGTCTAAACAAGCTGCAAATGCTTCAGCAAGCAATTGAAGCTCAGCCGGCATAAGCAATCATAGGTACGGCACTTTGTTGTTGAGAAATTTCTGCTGTTGAATCTGTTTTTTGTAAGCGTTCTAATTCTAACCAGCCTTCGCGAAGTGATTGGGTTAGTGCCATCACTTCATCAATAGCCTCTGTTGAACATGAACACATGCCTTCACCCAAACGTTTTGCCAGATAGGCATAAAGATGGGCGAGATTGATGGCAATGTCACCGCCTTTTGTTTGATCCAGGCTTGAGGATAATTCGATAATGGCTTCTAGCGCGCGTGATGTATAAGCTGTTTCCGTTTGGAGATCGTTGGCTTGAATGGCTAGCCGTGCTTGCGCTAGCGATTTGTAAAGTGCCTCATAGGTGAGTAATATTAACCCCAGCGGCCCTGCGCCTTCTACCTGATTTGCTTGATATTTTTGATACCCTATCATACCTGCCTCCTTGCTTCCTTTTGAGATAAGACGATCATCGCCCTCTTATATATCTATCGGAAATAGAAGCAGGAACTTCAGTAAAAATGTCAATTATTGTTGTTTGTGGCATTGACTTGTTGGGTCAAGAAATTACCCGTTGCATTCAAAGAATTCATAGCTTGTTCCATTTGCAAAAATGAATTTCTTAATGTCGTACGTTGTTTTTCAAGCTGGATATTTAAGCTATCTATTTTATCAGACAAGGTTGCATATGTATCTTCAGATGCAAAAACACTGTTTTGGATAAGCCCTGAAAAAGGATTGGAAAAAAGATCCAAAACACCATCAAAAGAAGCTGCAATACCCATGCCGATGGCCATGTTAGAAGTAAATGGTGGTGTGGCTGTGCCAGTATACAATACACCAATGCCTTCGCCGCTGCCCGCCATGCCAACAAGTACTTGACCTGAACCAGTGGTTTCTTCGCCATTGATGGTGCCTGAAATATTTGTACCTTCAATAGATACACCTGCTGTGTCAGCAATGCCTAGACTCGTGGCAGCACCTGAAACATTAAAACCTTTGCCTGCACCATAATATTTATGCTGAACACTTACAAAATTACCTGAAGATACAGCTTCTAAGCTTAAAGCATAACGGCCTTCTGTGCTTAATGCTGTTGTATCAACGCCAAAATTCAAAGCTCCTGTTGAGCTTAAAGCTATAGCAAGCTGGCTATCACCAGTGGTATTATCGGTGATTTGAATTCTTCCTGAGGTATCAATACTTGCAGTCACTTGCTGATTGAAAGCAGATTGAATAGATGAGAGTAAATCTGAAATTGTATCTTGATTTTGATCTATGATGGTAAAGGTTTGATTCACTGCAACACCTGAGCGATTGGTGCCAGCAATGGTAATGGTTTCCCCTGTAAGGCCACCAATACTTGCAAATGTTGAACCACCTGTTGCAGCTAAGGTTGTGCCTGAATCAATCAGACCTTGGTCAAAGAGTCTGGTTTCAGTACTGACACGGGTGAATTCTGCATTAAGCTTTGAGATAATATCGCTTTGTAGATCGCCTGCGAGCAAATCAACGTTTGCTTGGCGTAGATTACCATCCTCAGTGAATGTCAGCGTTTGGTTGCTGGTGAGGGCGGTGTTGGCCACATCGATATTACCCGTTACAGATGCCTTTGTCGCAAGTGCATCAATGTTGATTGCATAGTTGCCAGAGAGGGTGTTGTTTCCAGCAACCAAAAACTGCATACCTGATGTGGCCGAGGAACCTTGGGCAACAAAAACGTCACGGATAGCGTTGGTGTCGTTGTTTAAAAAATTACTAAAGAGATTATCATTAATACTTAACACACCGTATTCATCAGGTTCAATGCCAATCTTCACCAAAGAATTACGGTCTGAGGCTAGGCCAGGTACATCTTTAAGTAGCCCTTCGGTTAAGCTGGATTGAATGGATGTGAGCATGGCTTCGCTGGAGAGAATACCATTTGTTTGTGTTTCGGGATTGACTTTAAATTGATCGTTGATGTATCCATAAACAGCATTGTAGTTATCCACAAATGCTTGAACTTTATCGCGCACATCGACGGTATCTACGCCAATACTCATATTGACGGTTGTGGCTGGGTTGGCTTGTTTAAGTGTGAAAGTTAGGCCGGAAATAGCATCACCAATTGTATTGGTGCTGCGTGTGATGGTTAATCCATCGATGGTCACGATGGCATCTAAAGGGGGTTGTAATTCTTGTTTGGCATTGCCTTGTCCTACAGCACCAATCTGTAAGTTTGCCAATGGACCTGCGGCATCAAGATCTGCACCTGTTAGTGTAAAGCCTGTTGCGCCAGTGTCATCG
>JAJFLD010000004.1 GCA_021772875.1 Ghiorsea sp.
CATTCGGACCACCAGAGAGGGTGACATTCGTATTAATCAAAACGTTGGTACCCCATTTATAAAGACCAGGAACCAATGTTTGGCCACTAATATCACCAGCGTAAAGCTCTGTGAAATCAGGCGTTGTTCTGCCTGCTGCATCATTATAAGCCGTGCCCATATCCAATACTGCATTGGCTACCAAGGTATTGTCAGCTGCGGCACCTGCAAAACAGGTGACTGCGCCACTACCCGTATAGGCTGCATCAGAGCCATAAATCGTACCTGTGATTTCAGAACAAAAAACATTGTCCATGGCCGTTGCAGTAATGGGGCTGGCACCAATATTACCCGTAATCGCTGAGGTATGAACATTGGTGATACCACTTTTTGACAGCATCACGAAGTTTCCTGCAGTTCTTAGATTAACTGCCGCAGGACCTGTAGCAACGGCAGCACCGGTGGTGAAGCTCCACACAACATTTGCCGCGAGATCGCTAACAGCTGTTGTTAGCGTTGCAGTATAAACAGTATTGGCAGCGAGATTGTTGCTTGGGTTAAAGGTTGCCACCTTTTTCGTATAGCTGATTGCACCTGCCACTGCTGTAGCACCTTGCTTTAAGGTAAAGCTTGTGCTGTTTACCGTAGCTGGGTCTAGCGCTTCACTGAAGTTTGCACTCACATTGTGATTAAGCGCAAAACCAGAGGATGCACCCAAAGGGCGGGTTGTTAATACCGTGGGAGCAACAGTGTCTGCTGTTGTACCTGTGGTAAAAGCCCAAACATAATTTGCTGCCAGTGCAGTGCCTGCTGAGCTAGTCATTTGGTTTGTCAGCGTGACTGTATAAACGATGCTGGGGGTAAAGTTGCTGTTGGGGACAAAGCTCGCAATAAGGTTTGTCGAATCCAAGCTGACAGTGCCGTTCATGGCGGCTTCCCCTGCACCAATGACGGTGAAGCTTAAAGTGTCAATTGTGGTGGTATCCATGGCTTCACTAAAAGTAACGCTGACACGGCTGTTGATTGGCACGGCTACGTCTGCATTTGCTGGGCCAGTGATAAGCACTGTAGGCACGCTTCCTTTTGCAGGCGTGTTATTGTTGTAGCTACACCCTGCCATGAGTGGGATAAGTAGCAGCGCTGCTATCCATGAATTTCGAATATTGTGTTTGGTTTTCATTGTGTTTCTCCTATATCTGATATCGCAGTTATATAATAACCACGACAGTTGAATCGATTATGGGATGCCTGTAGTAGGGGAAGGTACTGATGACGCAGAAGGCCAGTCCGTTGACCACGTGATCAGAAAATAAATAGCTATGGGTACTTTAGAGTAAGTATGAAACTTACTCTTCCCACACCGCTATTCACCTTGTTTTATTAGAGAACCTTGATTGTCATATTTATGATGCTTTCATTCTCCCGTGTTGTTTGAAGACAGATTAGAGGGCAATGACTATGCCGTCTGTGCGCTAACGAACATAAGCCAATGGCATAAACTAAAGCGCACAGTTAGATTGGCGTTGGGGTGTGATTTAAGATGGTCAGCGGGTCACACCGTCATGGTTTAAATATATTTAGCACACATGGAGCCTTCATGTCTGATTTTTGTTCGCCTTGTGAAAATAGCCTGCTTGATGCACTACCTGCGGAAGTTTATGCGCGTATGCTGCCTAATCTTGAAGCCGTTGATATGCCGTTGGGCAAGGTGCTTTATGAGTCTGGCGAGCTTTTGTCTTATGTCTATTTCCCTACTGATTGCATCGTATCGTTGTTGTATGTGATGGAAAATGGCTCACCAGCTGAGATTGCGGTGATTGGTAATGAAGGCATTGTGGGTCTTGCCCTGTTCATGGGTGGAGAGACCACGCCAAATCGAGCGGTGGTGCAAAGTGCTGGTCGCGCTTATCGTTTGAGCTCAGCGAAGGTGAAAAAAGAGTTTGGTTTGAATGGGCCGTTGCTACGCCTGTTATTGCGCTACACACAAGCGTTAATCACCCAAATGTCGCAAACGGCTGTATGCAATCGGCATCATTCGTTGGATCAGCAACTTTGCCGCTGGCTGTTGCTGAGTCTGGATAGACTCGATAGCAATCATCTGGTTATGACCCAGGAATTGATTGCAAATATGCTGGGTGTGCGCCGCGAAGGGGTCACCGTGGCAGCTGGGCATTTGCAGGAGGCAGGGCTGATTGCTTACCAACGTGGTCATATCACGGTGCTTAATCGCCCAGGTTTAGAAAAGCGGGTATGTGAGTGTTATCAGGTTGTAAAACTTGAATTTGATCGTCTTCTTCCCTATCCCGCACCCAAATAACATCAGGTGAAAGCCAAGCCATGCGTTGAGGGGCGTGGTTTGTTTTGTGGCCTGTCGTGACGCTGGATTCTTGCGAATGGATATGTTCAAATGCTAAAAAAACCATAGTTGGCATAACATTGTTTGCACAATTGACGCTGCGCTTTTAATCTTGTCGCCATGCTTGTTACCTCAAACACTGAAAAGAAAATCCCATTAAAAAGTTTAGACACGTTGTTTATCAAAACATATGGCTGTGCCATGAATGTTTACGACTCCTCGCGCATGAGTGATTTGATGCAAGAAGCCTATGGTTTACGCGTAGTTGACGACCCCAAAGACGCTGATGTAATCTTGATGAATACATGTTCGATTCGTGAAAAAGCCGAAGACAAAGTGTATTCAGAATTGGGGCGATACAAGAAAATTAAAGACAAACGGCCTG
>JAJFLD010000031.1 GCA_021772875.1 Ghiorsea sp.
CAATAGAATTATAAACATCCATCCTTCTTTGCTTCCTGCTTTTGTGGGAGGTGATGCTGTGGGTGATGCGCTCAAACATGGGGTTAAGGTCGCTGGTTGTACCGTTCATTTGGTCACTGAAGCCTTGGATAGTGGGCCAATTCTTGCCCAAGCTTGTGTGCCAGTGTTGGAGGATGATGATTGGTCTTCTTTGCATCAGCGCATTCAAATTGCAGAATATCAATTGTATCCGCAAACCATTCATCGTGTCGTGACTTCTGGATTCAGAATGGATGGAAGGTGTGTCAGGTGGTGACAATTATCACGAAAGGCTTTTAAAAGAAAGATATTTTGATTATGGTCGCACAAGATAAAAAGGGAAAACTAGGGGTGAGTGTTCATGTATAAGTTTTTTTTATGTTTTTTGATTGTGTTGGTGCCAAGTTTAAGTGTTGCAGGTGGTGCTAGGAATGTGAATTTTGCCGCGTTTCAGAAGGTGGACAAAAATTTTGAGTTTGATGTGTTGGTCGAAGGAAAATTCAGTGATTTTATTGTTGCCATGAAGGGTTCACAAATCCTAGCGCTTGCCCATACCGCAGATGCTATTGATGGTGATATCATCACCATGCAAACCAGTGTATTGCGAGATGAAGCAGGCAATTTGGGCGATTATGGACTCGATTGCCAATTAAGTTTTAAAGATGAAAGTGTGGCAAACAATACTTCGTATTTACTGGGTGGTTTGTGTAAAATTATCCAAGTGGGCAGGGGTAAAAACTTAAGAGAAACACTCATTATCCCTCATATCAATATTCCTGATACATCACAAGGGTTTGAAGGCTGGTTTATGCTGGATGAGGATGAAAAAAGCGGCATTGCTTTTTATGCCAATGTAAGTTTGCCTCATTAGTTTTATCGTTTCATCATCAAATAATTTTGATGTATTGTGTTGAAGCAGTGCGTTTAATCTTACCATTTTTATGGTATGAATCGTTTTAACAAGTTGTATAAAAAATACGAAAATCGAGGAGTGGGGTGCGTGTTTAAAAGTTTATTATTGTTGTTGGTGCTGGTGCCAAGTTTAAGTTTTGCAGGAGAAAGCCGAAATGTGAATTTTGCGGCGTTTCAAAAAGTAGATAAGAGCTTTGAGTATGAGCCTATTGTTGAAGGTAAGTTTAGTGATTTTATTACAGCCATGAAAGGGGCGCAAATCCTAGCACTTGCACATACCGCAGATGCTATTGATGGTGATATCATCACCATGCAAACAAGCGTGTTGCGTGATGAATCAGGTAGTTTGGGCGATTTTGGTATTGATTGCCAATTAAGTTTTAAAGATGAAAGCGTAGGCACTGATATGTCATTTTTATTGGGCGGGCTGTGTAAAATTATCCAAGTGGGTAGGGGAAAAAACTTAAGAGAATCTATGCTCATTCCCCACACCAATATCCCCGATACATCACAAGGTTTTGAAGGTTGGTTTATGTTGGATGAAGATGATGCTACAGGCATTGCAGTGTATGCCAATGTGAGCGTGATGGACTAATACAAGTATAGGGCTTTAAGCATGAGATGTTTAAAACCCTTTTACTTTACTTGCCGATACAAAACTCTGAAAACACACGATCGAGGATGAATTCAACATCTCCGATACCAAGAATTTCACCCAAAGAAGACCATGCTCTTCGCCATTCCATAGCTGTTAAATCAATCATGTCTTCTTGACCCAGCATGCTTAGACCAGCTTCAATAGCAGCCAAAGATGTTGTTAAGGCTGTGCGATGTCGCGCAGATGTGACCATGGCTCCTTCATCGGCCAAATCAAAAGCACCAAGTTGTTCGCTCATATGCTTGATAAGATGTGTGAGCCCTTTTTCTTCTTTGATGGATACAGGCAAATAACCGTTGAGGGTTAGTGGAGCATCCACCTTGTCCATCTTATTCATGACTTTGAGCTGACAGTTTAAATCTTTGAAATGCGTTGCTGGATTCCACGTTTCTGGGCGGGAGGCATCGGCAACAAATACAACCAAATCTGCTGTTTGGGCGGCATCTTTGGCTCGGCGCACACCTTCTTGCTCTACGATGTTGTCCGTGGTGCGTAAACCTGCGGTATCTGTCAAACGCACAGGAATGCCATTGATTTCAAAGTCAACGTCAAGCGTATCACGCGTAGTGCCTGCAATGTCAGTGACAATGGCTCTGTCGCGGCCAGATAAGGCATTGAGTAAGCTTGATTTGCCTACATTGGGTTCGCCTATGATGGCGATGGTTGCACCTTCAAATAATCGTTCACCCAGCTTACTATTGAGTTGCTGTTTTATAGGTTTAATCAGTTCGTTTTCAACACGGGTTTGCAGTTGGCTATAAAATAAATCGGGCACTTCATCTTCAGGAAAATCTAAACATGCTTCAACATGGGCAACGATAGATGTTAAATCATCCATATATTGTGAAATGCGACGACCAAAGGCACCATCGAGTTGTTTTTGGGCTTGTTTGGCGGCTCTGAGCGTTGCTGCATCAATACATGCAACCACTGCTTCAGCTTGAGATAAATCCATTTTGCCATGTTCAACGGCGCGGCGAGTGAATTCACCCGGTTCTGCTGCGCGGCAGCCTAATGCTAGGGTGCGCTCGAATAAAACGCGTAATAAGACAGGGCTACCGTGTCCTTGAAGCTCAATAGTGTCTTCACCAGTATAAGACTTTGAACCAGCGAAATAAATGGTTAAACCATGATCGATGGTTTCCCCATTGGCATCATACCAGTGGTGAAAGTGGGTTTGGCGAGGAATGAATGGTTCAGCTCGTTTGCAAAGCTTGAGTGCGACAGCAGCTGCTTGTGGCCCAGACAAACGGATAATGCCAATGCCACCCCTGCCTTGTGGGGTGGCAATTGCAGATATGGTATCAGTCAACATTCATGCTTTTCATCACCAACCGCTGTTGGATGATAGAAAGAACATTGTTCACAACCCAGTAAAGCACAAGCCCAGCTGGGAAGAAAAGGAATAATGCAGTCATGACTAAGGGCAAAAATTTCATCATTTTTGCTTGCATAGGATCTGTAGGCGCGGGGTTGAGTTGCATTTGAATATACATTGATATGCCCATTAAAATAGGTAAGACAAAGTAAGGGTCTTGTACCGACATATCATGAATCCAACCATAAAAGGGCGCTTGACGTAGCTCGATGGAAATCAATATCACTTTATAGAGTGCAAAGAAAATAGGCATTTGCATCAGAATAGGTAAACAACCACCAAGCGGATTAACCTTGTTCTTTTTGTACAGGCTCATCACTTCTTGACCCATTTTGGCGCGGTCATCGCCATAACGCTCTTTCAAGCGAGCCATCTCAGGCTGTAGCTTGCGCATAGATGCCATTGAGCGATAGCCACTTTGGGTGGGAATAAAAAGAATGATTTTAAGTGCAATCACCATCAAAATAATAATCACACCATAGTTAGGCACATATTGATGTATCCAAAGCATAATATCATGCATGGGTTCGGCAATCACAGTAAACCAACCGAAATCAACACTACGCTCAAGGCCAACACCAGCCTTCTTCAGCAGCAAGACACTTTTAGGACCAAGGAACATATTATCATTAAAGACCATGTCACCTTGTTCAACAAAACCATCGTTAATCATGCCAGATTGATATGAACGACCATCACCTTTGAAGTAATAACGGTAGTTTTCATCTTGATTGGTGCCATAAATAGCAGAGATGAAATAACGGGTCATCATGCCTGTCCAGCCGCCGACAGATGCCATTTTTTGTGTGCCTGAGCTGTCTAAGTCATCATAATTAACTTCGGTAAGTTTGTTGTCGAATAAACCAATAGGGCCATTGTGTTCATTGTAGTTTTCAGTTGCAGGCGCAATAGGATTTTTTTCTACCACCTGACGATACAATTTAAGCCCTGCACCACCTTTGATGCGGTCTTTGGCATTGATGATGTAAGAGCCTTTTTCTAGCGTGTAAGTACGTTGCCAGACATAACCATCACTTAAGCCACCTTCAAATGTAGCAACAGTTTGGCTGTCTGTTTGATCAAGTGAGGTAAGATGAAAAGGTTTAACAAGTTTTTGCCCGAGTACGCCACTGTTGATATAAGACTCATGGTTATCACCACGGGTTAAAATTTTAATGTTTTCTGGGTTGTCCAAGGTTTCTTGGTATTTCAGTAATGTTGCATCTGTTAACCAGCCTTTGGCATTGATGGTTAATGATAAAACATCGTTGCCAAATGTTTGGATGGTGTGATTGGCAAAAGTTTCTTTAGCTGCGCTTTTAACTTCTGTTGCCGAAGCGGGCTCATCTAGGGCTACGATATCGGCAGCAGTTGGCGAGAGCGTTGCGTCAGGTTGATGTTCAGTGTTGCTTTGTGTGCTCGCTTGCGGTGCTACGGGTTGTTGTGGAAATAACCAGCTCCAGCCCATCAATACAGCCATTGAGAGTGCAAAAGCTAAAATTAGATTTTTGGATTCCATGCGATTATTCCTGTGTTTTTAAAGTGTTCAAAAAAGTCACTGCTAGGGCAGCGGGTCGTAACCATGACATGATGAAAAAGGATGGCAACGGAGAATACGTTTTAAGGCCAAGTAGCCGCCTTTCCATGCGCCATAAGTTTGTAGTGCTTCGATGGCGTATTCCGAACATGTGGGCATAAAACGGCAGCGAGCGGGCAAAAGCGGCGATATGAAATAACGGTAGAACTTCACCAAACCAATCAAAAGGACACGCATGATTTTTAAATGTTACAACGCTTGGAAAGGGTATCAAAACAAGTGGCCATCAAGTGTTCAGTAATGTTTTCAGCTTTGAGCTGTGGTGAAGGGATAGCAAGAATATCCATTTTGTATTCACGAATATCATGTTGGCGAAAAGCACTGCGTAAACATCGTTTTAAGCGGTTGCGCTGCACGGCATTGCCATACTTACCAGAAACAGCAAGCCCCAAGCGAGCATGGTTGCAATCGTTTGGGGCTATCACTAAATTCAATCCTGCTACTTTGAAGCGTTTGCCTTGTTTCATGCGTGCAAAATCAGCTTTAGATACTAAGCGATAGGCACGAGGAAAATCTATCTTATGCAGATAAACGCTTGCGGCCTTTAGCGCGACGACGATTAATGACTGCGCGACCACCACGAGTTGCCATGCGTGCACGGAAACCACAAGTGCGAGCGCGACGGATACGACTTGGTTTGTATGTAAAACTCATTTGAAACTCCTACTCATTCGGAAAAAGGATGCGCATCATAATCGGCATATGGCTAGTGTCAATCATTGTGGCAAGCATGGGCACTTGCTCAACACTCGGTGATGTTTACAGCCAAACCACCCAAAGAGGTCTCTTTATATTTCTCAGACATCTCTTGCCCAGTCTGTTTCATCGCCGCAATGCAGTTGTCTAGCGGCATAAAATGATTGCCCGAACCACGCAAAGCAAGTGTTGCAGCTGTGTGTGCCTTGATGGCACCAAAACCATTTCTTTCGATGCAAGGGATTTGCACCAGCCCTTTGACAGGGTCGCATGTCATGCCCAGATGATGCTCTAAGGCGATTTCAGCTGCGTTTTCCACTTGCTCAGATGTGCCGCCACGTGCTGCACACAAACCTGCCGCGGCCATTGCTGCCGCAGACCCGACTTCACCTTGGCAGCCCACTTCAGCACCTGATATCGAGCTATTGTGTTTAATGATGCCACCAATGGCGGCGGCGGTTAATAAAAATTCAAAGGCTTGCGCTTGGGTGCCACCTTCGTGGACAAGGAAATTGTGGAGCACGGCAGGGATAACCCCAGCAGCACCATTTGTTGGCGCAGTAACCACCATGTGCCCTGCCGCATTTTCTTCATTTACAGCCATGGCATAAGCACATAACCAATCGTTTACGTTGGCCTTTTCGGGCGCTTCTTGCAGCTGTTGAAAAAGGCCTTGCGCACGTCTTTCAACCTGTAAACCACCAGGTAGTATGCCACTTGTGGCGAGTCCTTGCGCGATACATTGTTGCATCGCAGCAATGATGTTTTTAAGGCCTTGATGAAGTGCTGTTTTCGATGTTTGAACGCATTCATTGCTGAGTTTCATTTGTGCGATGGTTAAATGATTTTCGCGAGACATCTTTAACATTGCTTGTGCAGATTCAAAAGGAAAAGGGTGATGCTGTGCCAGAGGAATGGGCAGCGGCGCAACAACTTGTTTGATTTCAGCTTGTGTGGAGATAAAACCACCACCAATAGAAAAGTAAGTTTCAGTGTGCAAAACATGGCCAGGTTTTTGAATGAATTGAAAGATCATGCCATTGGGGTGTTCTGGCAGTGCATCTTTTTGAGAGAAATCGATGTTGACCACGGGAGAAAATAAGGCAGTGATTGCAGGGGAAATGACAATCTGATGAAGCCCCATGGTTTGTTTGATAAGCGAAGCAATGTCGCAGTCGGCCAAACCTTTTGCGGTGTAGCCATGTAAACCCAAAGCAATTGCGGTGTCTGTTGCATGGCCTTTGCCAGTATGCGCCAATGAACCTTTAAGTGTGACTTGGATATAAGTGTCCGAAAGATGGTTTGTGGTGGCATAAGTTGTTTTGAGGTTGTCGATAAAATGTTTAGCAGCAAGCATCGGCCCCATGGTATGCGAGCTTGAAGGGCCTATGCCAATCTTAAAAAGATCAAGTACGCTAATAAACATGGTTATGAGGTTTCCCCAATAAACTTAGACACAAAAAGAGGCATGGGAAGTACAGTGCCCAGCGATTCTCTTTAGGTCAACCAAAATGGGGGAGGGCATGCCAAGACGGAATGTTTGATGGATTAGATTTGTAAGTTGTTTCTACAAGTACATCTACTAACAACATTAAAATAAGGTGCGGACTTTCCGATGTCTTTATGAGCTTTGTTCGCTTTTTATATGTTCAAGCTTATTGGAGAAATGGAAGGAGCTGATGTTCAGTTTGTTGCGAATATAAAGGCGATGGGCATCATGTCTATGGGTGCCAGAATCGAGGTGAAACTCTTGGCAAGATAAGGCTTTGGCTTTTGTTATAAGCCATTGTATAAGCATGGAGCCGCAGCCCAGATGGCGGTGAGAGCTAATGGTAATAAGATCATCGACGTAAAATGTTTTTCCCCAAGCGAGATATTCGGCAACGCGGTATCCCGATGCCGCAACGACAATACCTTCTTCTTCGATATAGACCATTTGATAGTGATGATTTTCCATTTGCCGTAATACT
>JAJFLD010000032.1 GCA_021772875.1 Ghiorsea sp.
TTCTGCAACATTGCGGCGACAAGGCTTACTTGATGTTAAAGTTAAGAGAAAACCTATCGAAATCAATATTGGTGGCGACCCCAAAGTAACAGAAAAAGATATCAGCATCTTTTTCCGCCAGCTCTCCACCATGATTAACGCTGGCCTTCCTTTGGTGCAATGTTTTGAACTCCTACAAAAAGGCACCACACATAAAGGTTTAATCAAACTTTTTCAAGGTGTCCGAGAAAAATTAGAAAGTGGCTCACCTTTTGGCGAAACATTGCGTGAATTCCCTAAAGAGTTCGATCGCTTAACGTGCTCTCTTGTCGAAGCAGGTGAAAAAGGTGGCATTCTAGATACTATTTTACTTCGCATTTGTGAATATAAAGAAAAATCAATGGCTTTAAAGTCAAAAGTGAAGTCGGCTATGGTTTACCCAGCCTCTATTCTTGTCATTGCATTTATTGTAACTTCAATTTTAATGATTTTTGTAGTGCCTATTTTTGCTGAAATGTTTGCCGGTTTTGGTGCCGAGCTTCCTGCACCAACTCAAATAGTTATGTCCATTTCTGATGCTTTTGTGGAGTACTGGTATTTGGTATTGGGCTTACCTATCGCCCTAGTTTTTAGCATTAAAGCAATCTATAAAACACCCAAAGGAAGATATCAACTGGATAAGCTACTGCTTAATCTACCTGCCATTGGTGATGTGCTTCGCAAAGGTGCGGTAGCCCGTTTCACACGAACATTTTCTACCTTAAGTGCAGCAGGTGTTCCTATTCTAGAAGCCATGGATACTGTGGCCGAAACATCAGGAAACGTTATTATCGAAGAAGCTGTCATCAATGCCAAAGAATCCATCAGCCAAGGACAAACATTAAGTCAACCGCTTGAAGAAAGTGGTGTTTTTCCTATCATGGTGACACAAATGATTGGTATTGGCGAAGAAACAGGTGCAATGGAAGAAATGTTAGCTAAAATCGCCGACTTCTATGAAACAGAAGTAGATACGGCAGTTGATAATATGACCGCCTTGATGGAACCTGCAATTATGGCATTGTTGGGCGTTGTTATTGGTGGTTTAGTGATTGCCATGTATTTACCTATCTTTATGATGGCTGCAGTTGTTTGAAGCATTCAACCTATGCTTGAAAAACCAAAGGAAACAAACCAAGCCTCCTATTTAAAACGTTTATTTGTTGCTCGCCTTCTTGCTTCCCTAGCACTTCTCGTCGTTTTTTATTGGTTTGGAAAATCTTTTGGTCAGCAAAATACGAATCTATTGGTTAAACTTATTGGGGTTTGGTCTGCTTTTGCTATCATTCAAATTTTCATCTTTCGATTTAACCAAAACAGCACACTCAACCTCCTTTTTCAACTCCTTTCTGACTTAGTCTTTATTGGTTTTATCATTTACGGTAGTGGTGGTTTGACCAGTCCGTTTATTTTCTTATTAGGTCTAGTCATCATTACTGCAGGAACACAAGCACGTGCGTCCATTGTTTTATTTATCGCAGTCTTAGCTTCGCTAACCTATCTCATCGACGCTTATATTTATGCTAATATTTACCATCAGCCCATCCAGACAGAACATGTACTCCATCTCTTATTACAAACATCATTATTTTTTCTTGCTGGCGGCATTATTGCCCTGATGGCGCGTCGTCATACAAATCTACAGCAACAAGAGAAACAGGTTTCTTCCAAACATCGTCAGCTCCAAGAGATACACAGCCAAGTGCTGGCTTCCATGCAAGAAGGTATTGTGACATTAAATGACAATTTCACTATCGAAGATTTCAATAGCACTGCTTCAAAACTTCTGGGTTTTTTACCGCAACACATCGGCTATAAACTTGATAGTTTCATCAAAGTATCCGACACCATGGCCAACATCACCCATGCTCAGGATTTTAACATCTTTCGTTGGGAAATTTACCATAATTCACAATACCTATTACTTACACTAACCAAACTGCATGAAGGAACATCCTCTTGGTTATTAACAGTGGTTGATATTACAGAAATAAGGCAACTCGAGCATCAATTGGCCGAACAAGACAAGCTTGCATCCATTGGCCAAATGGCTGCAATGCTGGCACACGAAATCAGAAACCCTATGCAAACCATTTCCCAAGCCGTTGAACTGATGGGGCTCCAGCAAAAAGACAGCAAACTCGAACACATCGTGACCAATGAAATTTCTCGTCTTAATCGTTTGGTTTCAGATATGCTTGATTATGCCAGCCCACTACATCCCACCAACCAATACATTCAAATCAAGCCTTTGATTCAAACGGCTATTGAGCAAGTAGATTTAAGACTTCAACACGCTATCCAAATCAAGGTGCCAAAAACCCATGTCAATATTGACCCTGATCATTTACGCTTGGTATTGGATAACCTGCTGCGCAACGCCCTACGTGTTAGCCCCGAACCAGCTTCGATCCAGATTTTATTTGATGTCACCGATGGTGGTTGGACATTAACAGTTTGCGATCATGGTCCTGGCATTAGCCCTATCATGCGCAAAACGCTCTTCCAGCCTTTCCAAACAGGTTACAAACAAGGTACGGGCCTAGGGCTCGCGACTGTTTGGCAAGTTTGTCAAGCCAACCAGTGGCAGATTAAAGTTGATGATAATAGCCAAGGTGGCGCATGTTTCATTGTTGAAAATAATATCGCCAGTAACCCAATAACACACGGAGAAAACCATGGCTGATATATTGCTGGTCGAAGATGAAGATAATGTCCGTGAAGTATTAACGCTTTCTCTTCATTCTTTTGGTCATGAGGTCGTAGCCTGCGCCAGTGCCTTAGAGGCCGAAAAACACATCAAGCAACAGCAATTTGATGTCATTATCACAGACTTACGCATGGATGGCGTAAACGCTGGTTTAGATGTAGTACGTTTGGCTAAAACACATCAAATGCATGCTGGTGTGTTGCTGCTCACGGCATATGCAAGTGCTGAAACTGCCGTTGAAGCGATGCGTGAAGGTGCATTTGACTACATAACAAAACCAGTCTCTAGAACAGAATTAGGTGATATTGTTGAACGTGCTTTGACTGCAAGAGCCGACAGCCATACACAGCGTGCAGCTGATGAACCTCAACAACTCAAACATTACGGCACACTTATTGGTGACTCCCATGTCATGCAACGCATCCGCGACCGCTTGCATAGGGCTGCAAAACGTGACTTCACAGTGCTTATCACTGGAGAATCGGGCACAGGAAAAGAGCTTGCTGCCCGATTGGTTCATGAATCTTCACAGCGTGCTGAATTCCCTTTTGTTCCTGTACATTGCGGTGCAATCCCTGAGAATCTATTTGAATCGGAGTTGTTTGGTTATGTTAAAGGGGCCTTTACTGGCGCTGATCGCGATAAAGTCGGTTTAATCGAAAGCGCGAATGAGGGTACGCTCTTTTTAGATGAAATCGGTGAAATGCCATTGCAAATTCAAGTCAAGCTGCTGCGTGTTTTACAAGATATGAAAGTTCGTCCGGTGGGGAGTGCTATAGAAAAACAGGTCAATATTCGTATTGTAGCCGCCACTAACCGCAATCTAGATGAAGAAGTTAGGTTGAATCAATTTCGTGAAGACTTATTTTATCGCCTCAACGTTATCCCTGTACACATGCCTCCACTTCGGCAACGACGTGAGGATATCCCAAGCCTTATCAAAGCCATCATGAAAAAACTGGGCGGCCAAAATATCCGTATCAGTGACAGCTGTTTACAAAAATTAAGTGCCCTTCCTTTAGCAGGAAACGTCCGTGAATTGGAAAATACTCTACAACGGTTATTGGCACTATCTGATGATGAAGAGCTTAATATTGAAGTGCTCCATGAGTTTCAAACGCCGCAGCAGAGCCATTCACCCTTGTCTCTGGCGCAAATGCAGCAAGATAAAATCAATTTGGATCAACAACTCGAGTATGTGGAAAAAGAACTTATTGAGCAGGCTTTACAACAAACCCAAGGTAACGCCACCAAAGCAGCTAAAATGCTTGGCATCGGATTTCGCTCCATTCGTTATCGATTAGAGAAGTTAGGCATCAAGGAGCCAAAAGTATAATGGAAACACAACTCTTTTTCACCTTAGCAATGGGCATTTTTGGCCTACTCTTTGGCAGTTTTGCAAATGTTTGTGTACACCGCATTCCCTTGGGCCAATCCATCGTCAGCCCACGCAGCCGCTGCCCGCAATGTTTAAACGAAATAGCTTGGTATGATAATATACCTATA
>JAJFLD010000033.1 GCA_021772875.1 Ghiorsea sp.
TAATGCCTTATTATAGTCACAGGCATTCAGATAGGATTGAAAACAAAACTGTATCGAACCCTAACCATACGTGCTTTAAGCTATGGGTCCATTTTATTTCTAAGTTTGGTCGTTTGGGCACAATTCTAAACGCTTTGCTACATAGTTAGGTGTATTTCTTGGGTGTTTTTTTATATTTAATTGAGCCTAAAGCTTAATGCCGCTACTCTGCGGCTGATTGGTCATAGGTGGTGGGTATGGAAAACATTGTCATTCAAGGCGGCGTGCCGCTTATTGGAAGCGTGGAAAGCAGTGGTGCAAAAAATGCTGCATTGCCTTTGCTTGCGGCAGCTATACTGGCAGATGGCCCTGTCACACTCCACCGTATCCCGCATTTGAATGATATTTCTACCATGACCAACTTATTGGCATGGCAGGGTGCTGAAGTTGCTTACGACGATAAAAACTGCCTTCACATTGATACGCGCCCAGCCAATAAACCAGAAGCGCCTTATGAAATGGTGAAAACCATGCGTGCTTCATCTTTGGTACTTGGCCCTTTGTTGGTGCGTTTTGGTGAAGCCAAAGTGAGCTTACCTGGTGGCTGTGCTATTGGTGCGCGCCCAATTGATTTGCACTTGAAAGGTTTGGAAGTGATGGGTGCGGTGATTGAAGTGGAACATGGTATGGTGATTGCCAAAGCACCTAAGGGTTTGCATGGCGGGCGCATTGTATTTGATCAGGTGACAGTGACGGGTACGGAAAACTTGATGATGGCAGCGGTTTTGGCCAATGGTGAAACGGTGCTTGAAAATGCTGCGCGTGAACCAGAAGTGGTCAATCTTGCCGAGTCTTTGCGTAATTTGGGTGCTAAAATTGAAGGTGATGGTACAGATTGTATTACGATCCAGGGTGTAAGCCGCATTAGTGGGGGTGATATTTATACCATTGCCGACCGTATTGAAACAGCGACTTATCTTGCCGCAGGTTTAATCAGTGGCGGTGATGTTACAGTGACCAATACAGACCCTAAGATGCTGGATGCATTTTTAGCACGAGTTAAAGAAGCGGGTGCCACTGTAGAAACAGGCGAGCAACACATTCGTTGCATAAGCAATGGACGATTAAAAGCTGTGAATTTTCACACCATGCCACATCCAGGGTTCCCAACCGACTTGCAAGCGCAGTTTATGGCGATGATGTGTGTGTCCGAAGGCACAAGCCTTGTATCTGAAACGATTTTTGAAAACCGTTTCATGCATGTGCAAGAATTGGTGCGTATGGGTGCTAATATTCAACTTGATGGACATACGGCTGCAGTGAAAGGCGTGAAACAACTCTCTGGTGCGCCTGTGATGGCAACAGATTTACGTGCGTCGGCATCGTTGGTTTTGGCAGGTGTTGCCGCCAAAGGTGAGACCGTTATTTCACGTGTATATCACATTGACCGTGGTTATGAACGTATTGAAGAGAAAATGCGTAGTCTTGGTGCAAATATTGAGCGCTCTTATGTATGATGATATTCAGTTTAAAAGTTTAGAGAAGGTATTAAAAAATGTTGGATAAACCCGTGTTAACGATAGCCTTATCAAAAGGGCGAATTCTTGAGCAAACATTACCCTTGCTTGAGTTTGCAGGTTTGATGCCTGTTGAAGATGTACAAACCACACGCAAATTGATGGTGGATGGCCCTGATGATTGGGCAGGAAGTAAAATTCGCTTTTTAATTATCCGGGCAGCTGATGTTTGTACATATGTAGAAAAAGGAGCTGCAGATTTAGGTATTTCTGGGCGCGATTTGCTGCTTGAATCTAAACCACATGTGTACGAACCCTTAGACCTAAAAATTGGTAAATGCCGTTTGTGTGTATGTGGTCCCAAAGCTTCGGTGGAAGCAGGTGATTCGGCCGTGAAAAGTGGCCGTATTCGTGTGGCTACAAAGTATGATCATCTGACAGCGCAACACTATTTAAAACAAGGTATTCATGCAGATGTGATTCATCTGTATGGCTCCATGGAGCTAGCTCCTTTGGTTGGTTTGGCTGATCGTATTGTTGATGTTGTTGAAACAGGTAATACTTTAAAAGCCAATGGTTTGGTAGAAGAAACAACATTGTTTGATATTTCGAGCCGTTTGATTGCCAACCCTGCGAGTTTTGTGACCAAGAAAAAACAAGTTCAGGCCGTTATAACACGTTTGCGTGAAGCAGTTGAACAACGGGAGAAAAACAAGTGAGCAAGATTTTACGTTTAAACTCGAAAAGCGCCGACTATAAGGCACAACTGGATGCCTTGTTATCACGTGAAACCGATACTGGCGCTGATGTACAAAACCTTGTGGCGGATATTTTAGCCGATGTAAAATCACGTGGTGATGCAGCATTGTGTGAATATACAGCTAAGTTTGATGGCTGGAATTGTACAGCTCAAAACATGGTGATTAGCCGCGAACGCATGGAAGATGCTTGGCATAAAGTTTCGGATATGGACAGACAATCATTGCAGTTGGCAGTGGATCGCATACGTGCTTACCATGAAAAACAAGTGCAAGAAGATTGGTCGTTTACTGATGATGCTGGTTTAACACTTGGTCAGAAAGTGACTGCCTTGGATAGCGTGGGTTTGTATGTGCCAGGTGGCAAAGCGGCATACCCATCTTCGGTGTTGATGAATGCTGTGCCTGCACAAGTGGCAGGTGTTGAAAAAATTGTAATGGTGGTGCCAACCCCCGCTGGTGAAATGAATGATTTGGTGCTGGCGGCAGCTTTTGTTTCTGGTGTGCAACTTGGTTTTGCTGTGGGTGGTGCGCAAGCTGTAGCAGCTCTTGCTTATGGCACAGCAACGATTCCTGCGGTAGATAAAATCGTGGGTCCAGGTAATAAATTTGTCGCTGCAGCCAAACGCCAGGTGTTTGGTACGTGCGGCATTGATATGATTGCAGGACCATCTGAAATTGTGGTGGTGGCTGATGGTGGCCACCCTGAATGGTTGGCGGCTGATTTTTTATCACAAGCTGAACATGATGAAGCGGCTCAAAGTATTTTTATCACCACCGACCCAGCATTGATTGATGCTGTAGATGATGCCATTGAGAAACATTTGCAAGTCTTGCCGCGCGCAGCCATTGCCAGAGCTTCAGTGGAGAATCATGGCGCTTTGATTTTGGTTGAGGATTGGGATGTTGCCGCAGAAACAGTGAATATTATTGCCCCAGAACATTTGGAGCTTGCACTCGATAATCCTGATGCCATGTTGCCAAAAATCAAACATGCAGGTGCGATTTTCTTAGGCCACTTTGTGCCCGAAGCTTTGGGTGATTATGTGGCTGGGCCAAATCATGTATTACCAACCAATCGTACAGCGCGTTTTTCTTCACCCTTGGGTGTGTATGATTTCCAAAAGCGTACCAGCATTATTCGTTCTACGCCTGAAGGTGTGCAAGCCATTGGTGCAGCAGCAGCACATTTGGCGCATCGCGAAGGTTTGCAGTGTCATGCTTTGACACTTGAATTACGTTTGGCTGATAAAAAAGATTAAGTGGGGTTTAAGATATGAGTCGAAGTGCGAATATTGAAAGAAATACCAAAGAAACGCAGATTAAACTGTCTATCAACCTTGATGGCACAGGCCAATGCGAGCTCAATACACCGATTCCTTTTTTAAATCATATGTTGGAGCAAATCTGCCGTCATGGTTTGATTGATATGCATATTGATGCCAAGGGTGATGTTGATATTGATGATCACCACACCGTGGAAGACATTGGCATTTGTTTGGGCGAAGTGTTGTTTGAAGCTTTGGGAAATAAATCAGGCATTGTGCGTTATGGACATGCTTATGTGCCTTTGGATGAATCTTTATCGCGTGTGGTGCTTGATTTGTCAGGTCGCCCCGATCTTGAATACCATGTTAACTTCCCCAAAGAACACATCGGAAGTTTTGATGTGGATTTGTTCAAAGAATTTTTCCAAGCGGTTGTGAATCATAGCCGTATGAGTTTGCATATTGATAATTTAAGAGGCATCAATAATCATCATATTGCTGAAACCATTTTTAAAGCATTTGGTCGTGCTTTGCGTATGGCTGTGGAATCAGACCCGCGCCAAAGTGGTATTCCAAGCACCAAAGGTTCGTTATAAACTATGATTGGACTGATTGATTATGGTATGGGTAATCTGCATTCGGTAGCCAAAGCTTTGGAAAAAGTGGGTGGTAAAGTTGCTTTGGTGCAACAAGCTGATGAGATTGCCAAGTATGAGCGTATTGTTTTGCCAGGGGTTGGGGCATTTCGTGATTGTATGCAAACCTTGAAAGAAACGGGTATGGCCGATGCGATTAAAGAAAAAATCGCAACGGGCGCACCTTTTTTGGGTATTTGTTTGGGTATGCAAGTATTGCTCACACGTTCTTATGAGTTTGGCATTCATGCAGGTCTTGGTTTGATTGATGGTGAAGTGAAAGCTTTTCCTGAGTCGCATGTGCAGCGTGGCTTTAAAATTCCACATATGGGTTGGAATGATGTTGTGTTGCCACAAGGTAACACACATGAAGTATTACAAGGCACCGCAGGGCAGCAAGTTTATTATGTACACTCGTATTATTGTGCTCCCAGAGATCCGGAAAACTTATTGGCGGCATGTTCGTATGGCGATTTTCCCTTTGCCGCTGTTGTCGGTAGAGATAATATCTTAGGTGTGCAGTTTCACCCAGAAAAGAGTCAACATGTAGGCTTAGCTTTGCTTGAAGGATTTACCAACTGGATGCCTTAATAGGCCGTTAAGATGCGAAAATGTATGATACTGCTAGACTTCGAAAAAAATGTTGATAAACAATAGAGATAAAAGGGGATTCCATGGGTATTCTTGAAGGTAAGAAAGGTTTAATTCTTGGCTTGGCTAACGATAAGTCGATTGCTTGGGGGGTAGCACAAGCGTGCCGCCGCGAAGGTGCTGAGCTTGGTGTTAACTACCTTGGTGAGCAGCTTGAGAAACGCGTTCGTCCTATGGCTGAAAAGGTTCAAGCGACTATTATTGAGTCTATGGATGTGGCCGATGATGCGCAAATGGACGACTTTTTTGCAAAAGTTGAAGCCAAGTGGGGCAAGCTAGATTTTATGGTGCATTCGATTGCTTTTGCCAATAAAGATGCGCTACGCAATCCGTTTTCACAAGCAACACGTGCAGATTTTCAATTGGCTATGGATATTTCAGCTTATTCGTTTGTTGCCTGTGCTCAACGTGCGGCAAAGATGATGAATGATGGTGGTAGCATGGTAACGATGAGTTATTTAGGGGCAGAGCGTGCTGTGCCAGGTTATGGCATGATGGGTGTAGCCAAAGCAGCCTTAGAATCGGCGACACGTTATTTGGCACAAGATTTGGGTCAGCGTAATATTCGCGTTAATGCTGTTTCTGCTGGCCCTATTCGCACCTTGGCCGCATCTGCTGTAGGAGATTTTCGTAAGTTGATGGAAAAAAGCGCACGTGGTTCTTTCTTGGGGCGTAATGTAACGCAAGATGAAGTGGGTAATACGACTGCTTATTTGCTTTCTGATTTAGCATCGGGTGTTACTGGTGAAGTGCACTATGTAGATGCAGGTTTTCATGTGGGTGCTGGCGACACTGGGGAAGCATAAGTATGTCAGGTTCGAGTATTGGGCAAATATTTCGTGTAAGTACTGCGGGTGAATCACATGGTAAAGCACTGGTAGCTATTGTTGAAGGCTGCCCTGCTGGTGTGCAGCTTAGCGAAGCGGATATTCAGCCTGATTTGGATAGACGTAAACCCGGACAATCCAAATATACTACGCAACGCCGTGAGGCCGATGAAGTAGAAATATTATCGGGTGTGTTTGAAGGCAAAACCACAGGTTGCCCAATTGCACTTCTTATTCGCAATACCGACCAACGCAGCAAAGATTATTCAGATATCAAAGATAAATTTCGCCCTGGTCATGCCGACTTTACCTACCACGAAAAATATGCGTTTCGCGATTATCGTGGTGGTGGGCGATCTTCTGCCAGAGAAACTGCTATGCGTGTGGCAGCAGGTGCGGTGGCGCGCAAGTTTTTAGCAACTTATGGTGTGAATATTTTGGGTTGGGTTGATCAATTGGGCCCAATCAAAACGAATACTGAAAACTTTTCTGCTGATGAAATTCAACAAAACCCATTTTTTTGCCCTGATGCTGAAGCTGCAAAAGCGATGGCAGATTTCATGGATAAACTACGCAAAACAGGTGATTCTATTGGCGCATCGGTTACCGTTGAAGCGAAAGGTGTGCCTACAGGTTTAGGCGAACCTGTGTTTGATCGACTTGATGCTGATTTGGCCAAAGCGATGATGAGCATTCAAGCTGTGAAAGCAGTAGAAGTAGGGGATGGGTTTGCTTGTGTAGAGGCCAAAGGTTCTGAATTTGGTGATGCTATGCGTAAAACAGGTTTTCAAAGCAATCATGCAGGTGGCATTTTAGGTGGTATATCCAACGGCGATACCATTCATGTACGCATGGGCTTGAAACCTACATCTTCAATTTTAACACCACGCCCAACCCTTGATATCCATGGTAATGAAACTGAAATTATCACCAAAGGACGACATGACCCATGCGTAGGGATTCGCGCAGTACCTATAGCTGAAGCTATGCTGGCGTTAACGTTAGCAGACCACATGCTTCGCCAAAGAGCCAGTCAACTTTAATGGGCTGATGTGGCTACGCTACGCTTATTTCTAGTTTATGTTTTATTGTAGGATGCGTTTGGGAGATTTTATATGGTGAGAAAGCTAATGCTAGCAATATCTGTGATGTTATTAGCGGCTTTTGCAACCCAAGCTGCTGCAGAAGAGGGTAAGCTTAGTGTAGGTCTTGGTAGCTATGCATTAAACCTTAAATTATCCAATGCTACATCTACGCAAAAAATAAATGCCACAGGCCCAACACTGGTGGTTAATTATGACTTGATAAATCTAGTTTCGATCAATAGCCATGTGTATTCGGTTGAATACACAATGGCGGCACTTTATGAGTTCCGTTTTGTGCCAACCAAATATGCTACTTTTGGCTTTGATACATCGGTTCGTTTTGGGAAAAATAATTTGGGTTTTACTTATTTTGCTTCGCTTGGTTACTTTAATGAAACCATGAAGATTAGTGCTGCATCTGTGACCTCTAGAGTTGCCGTGAATTATTTTAGTGGTGCATTGATTGGTGCTGGTATTGGGTATCAATGGGATCATGTGAATATCACGTTGGATGCAGCTGTTCGATCTACTGGGGATTATGAAAATGTTGCCCCAACTGCGCCACCCATTAAAGCGACAGCAACTTCAGGGTCATTAAATGTATCGTATGTTTTTTAAACATAAAAATTCTTTGTAACGTGAACTAAATCTATTTCCCATTGTAGAAAATAAGAATGCAAAACCTTACTCTGTTATGGATGGTGCGTGGACAAGCATACTTTTCAATTCTTTAATGAGCGCAAAATGAAGAAACACTCTCAAGCTTTAACTTCTTTAGACTTATCTGTAGCCAAGAGCATGTAGACTGATGGTACGACAAATAAAGTGAAGACCGTGCCAATAGATAAACCTGTAAAAATAACTAAACCCATAGCATGCCGCCCTGCAGCACCAGCACCACTGGCTAAAAGTAGTGGCAAAACACCAAGCACCATGGCTGCTGTTGTCATCAAAATCGGACGCAAACGAATAGATGAAGCTTCAATGATAGCTTCGATTTTCGATCTGCCTTGATGCTGCAATTCATTGGCAAATTGAACCATTAAAATGCCATGTTTACTTATAAGCCCCATCAAAGTTACCAAACCTACCTGCGTGTAGATATTGATGGTTGCTAAGCCAAAATTAATGAATATCAGTGCACCAAAAAGTGCCATGGGAACGGATATCAGGATCACCAAAGGATCTCTGAAACTATTAAATTGCACAGCCAAAGCCAAAAAGACAATCACAATCGCAAACACCATGATAAGTGCAAAACCATCTGATTCGCGAACATATTGACGAGATGGCCCTGCGTAATCCACGGCATAACCACTGGGGGCGATTTCATTCAATGTTTTGTTCATGAATTCAAGCACCTGCTTTTGTGATACACTGGGCGCATAGACACCTGATATCGTTGCACTATTCATTTGCTGGAAATGATTAATAGATTCGGGCACAACATCATGTTGCAAGGTGGCAAGTGTGGAAACTGAAATCATATCCCCTGATGGGGTTTTGACGTAAAAATCAAGAACCTGTTTAGGGTTGAGGCGAAATTGCTGCTCTACTTGTGGCATCACACGATAGGAACGCCCGTCCATTGCGAAATAATTGACATAACCACCGCCAAGCGCACTGCCAAGCGCTGCACCAATGCTTTGTTGCGTCATGCCCATGTCGGCGATCATATCTTTATTGATCATCAGTGTTGTTTGAGGTTTATCAATTTTTAAATTTGAATCAATAAAGAAAAACATGCCGCTGGCTTGTGCTTTAGCGACCACCTGTTGTACAATTTGATTCAAATTTTGATAAGACTCAGTTGTTTTAATGACAAACTGTAAAGGAAGACCGCCAGACCCCGGTAAGGATGGAACCTGAAAAGCGGCAACACGAGCGCCAGCGATAGTGCTCCATTTTTGTTGTAATTCTTGTTGCAATTGAGTGGCGCTGCGTTGTCTTTCGTCCCAAGGTTTAAACAATACCCCACCAATACCTTGATTGACTGTGGGTGTGCCCGTCATTTGAAACATTTGTTCGTATTCAGGAAGCGAGTTGGCAAGCTTGAACATTTCATCTGCATAAGCGCTCATTTGCTGGGCTGTTGCATCTGGCGCACCAACAACTTGACCTAAGACTATGCCTTGGTCTTCTTGTGGGGCTAATTCCGACTTGGATGTTGTGAATAAAAAGATCACTCCCATAAAAATAAGAATGCCCATCACAACCATCACTGGCCATGTTTCTAAGGTGCTTGTTAAACGCCGCTTATAACTATCATGCAAGCGCTCAAATTGACGGCTGACAAATGCAAGCAGTGCTGGCTCTTGTTTCTTTGTTTTGAATATTTTGGAAGCCATCATGGGTGATAAAGTAAGGGCAACAACTGCAGATATAATAACAGCACCAGCTAAGGTAAAAGCAAATTC
>JAJFLD010000034.1 GCA_021772875.1 Ghiorsea sp.
CCATCGGTTAAGGCCAGTGCCTTTTTAAGGTCGGTGAACGTTGCATCACCGCGTGCGGTGAGAAATGCGGCAATCCTAGTGCGAATAGGCTGATGCAAAACACGATCTAAAGCTGAATATTTGTCAGTATCGGGCATGAAGTATTACAGACCTGCTTGAACCGAAATGGTTATCTTGCCAAACACGCCATCTTGTTCAGAGATGCCAAATTTTATTTCGGGCAAACGTATTTCCAAGCCATCTTTAAGGCTACTCCATGATTCCCCAGCAATGCGATAGCTACCATTGGGCTCACCCGACGCCATGGTTAAGGAGAAATCTTTGCCAAGGGTTAGCGGCAGGATGATGGTTTTATTTTCTTCTAAAACATTGCTCTTGATGGAAAGGGTGAGTGGAATTTCAGTGCCTTGTGGCAGCAATACAGCCTGTTGTTGTGGGGATTTTGATAGTTGCTGATATTCAGCGAGTGAGATTGCATTGATGCCTTCAAGCTGTTGTTGATGAAAGCTTTTTTCTATGGTGGCAATGGCAACACCAGGTGCTGTTGCAATGCCTATCCAAAGCAAGAGTTGCATCATAGATATATGACCATGATTACCGTGAAGTAAATATCCGAGCATAGGTAAACCCAAACCAAACACCGATGCAGCAAACCAATGCATCATTTGAAAGGGTAGTGTGATGGTGATGATGGCGAAAACCATCATCAGCAAGCCAAACCGCGCAAGTGGTTGGCTAGAGAAAAAACCATGAATGATAAAAACAAGTCCAATGAGAAACATCCATAGGCTAAGTTCCATATAAGCGCCACCAAAGATGTGCAAACCAAAATCTATGGCTACACCCAGCGCAATAAGCAACCACCATATTTTGGTGACTTGTTTTTGCACAAAAGGAATGCTTTCTTGTTTGCTTTGGCGGATGAGTTTTGTTTTTCGAAGATCTAAAAAAGCAGCCAGTGCCAGAATGGGTGCTTCAAAAAGAAAAATAACAAGCGCCTGATTGAAGTAATCTGCGATTGATAAGGCATTCACAATATAGGTTAAGCTGGCACAAAGCAGACCACCAGCAATGCCCCAATAAACAAGGCTATGTTGCTCAAGGCGAATGCTTTGATGGCCTGAAGACATCATGGTGTGGATGCTTTCGAGTTGTTTCTGGGTTTCAGATTGAGAGCCTGATGCTTTCTCAATGTTTAGTGTTATAGGCATGATATTTACCTCAAGATATTTAAACTCTGTTTTTCAGAG
This sequence comes from Ghiorsea sp., assembly GCA_021772875.1. Taxonomy (GTDB): domain Bacteria; phylum Pseudomonadota; class Zetaproteobacteria; order Mariprofundales; family Mariprofundaceae; genus Ghiorsea. The sequence continues at coordinate 1,251 of JAJFLD010000034.1, forward strand.
TCTGGCGAAACATAACACTCTGTTTTTCAGAGTGTCAAGGTTAGAATGATGTTATGCCTACTTCAGCCTTGGCAGAGCGGAAGCGCAGAATGGGTTTGGCCACAATGTTTTGTATAGGCACGGCACCAAACTTCGCGCTGCTTGTTGTTTTTTCCAAATTATCGTCAAATGAAGTTGTCAAACACGGTTAACAATCAGGCTATTTTGTTTGGCTAATTGCCAATGCTTTGTTTGGTCTTCTGGGATTTTTGGCATAGGCTTTTTCACCAGTTTTTTGTGTCATCGGCCATAAAAATGCATACCAAGGTACATCCATTGACCACATGCGACCATATTTTTTAGGTGTGGCGATCTTCTTTTTGTTGGGGTCGAGCACAATGTCGGCAACGATTACACCTTCTTCTTCACCCAGCTCTGCCAAGACCAAACCATCAGCATCTGAAATGGCGGACAAACCAGGAAAACTACTATTTAAATAGGGAAGCATGCCAGGTAGTTCTGTTTCTAGGCGACCAACACGATTGGCAAACACATTAGGCACACCCAAAGTTTTGGCATAGAGGCTACGAATATGTTTTAAGCTATTCTCTAGACGCTGAACGTCTTTAGGAATAATGGGTTTGGGTCGGCCAGCCGCAGATGGAGAAAGTACCAAATCAACGGACTGGGCAGCGAGTTCACAAATCCTTTCATAGAGTAAGTTTTCATAACAAATACTCACGCCGATTCGACCCAGTTCGGTTTCAATGACGTGAAGCTCATGGCCTGCGGTATAGAAGTTGGCCTCAATGGATGCTGGTGGTGTTTTTCGCACGCTGCCTGCAAGCTCACCATCGGGTGCGGCCAGCACAAAATTATTATAAAAATGCTCACCGTCTGCCTCTAAGAAACTAAAACCCAAATAAATATTTTGGGTTTTGGCAGTATGTTGTAACCATTGCACCGATGGCCCAGCCATGGTTTCGGCATAATCCCAAATGGCTTCGGTTGCCATATAACCGCTAGGCATGAGTTCTGGTAATAATACAAGTTTTGCACCTTGGCTCACTGCTTGATGAACCCATGATTCGGCATGTTTCAAATTGGCTTGTGTTTGACCAAGTTCGCAATTCATTTGGACAGCCGCAACACGAAGTTTTTTAATTTTAGTGTTGATCATAACGTGCTCCTTGTATGAAAAGGGTAATGGTTTGGCTGAGCTGGTCTTCAAGGGGGGCTGTATCAGTTGTAGAAAACCAGACAAGACAAGTGGATGTGAATAACAACAGCAACTGGCTTGCCATGGTTGTAGCAGAGATATCTGCGCGGACATCACCTAAGGTTTGTCCAGCGGTGAGCACGTGTGTTAAAAAACCCTCAAAACCACTTCGGCTATTTTGGCTTTCAGGGTGTTGGCCAATCATCTGAAATTGATAAGTAAACTGGATGCGCGCAAATTCTGGCTCGCGTTGAAAGATGGATGCAGCGGAGAGGAAAACAGCTGTTAGACGTTGTGGTGTGTCTGAAAAGCTAGCAAACAATTGGGGCAACACATCCTTTTTTTGCTGTACATTTTGCCGCCAATAAGCTGCGATAATCGCTTCTTTGATAGGAAAATATTTATAAAGTGTTGCTTTGGCCACATCAGCTTGTGCAGCAATAAGCTCCATGGTTGTGTTGGTAAAGCCTTGCGTGCGAAATAATGTCATCGCAACATCAATGATATTACGTTCGGTGGCTTCTTTTTTTCTTTCGCGTCTGCTTTTGTCTTGCATAAGAACCTCGCATAACTATACGTCGAATGTTTTTATACGACGTATAGTTATGCGAGAGTGAATTGTTGTCAATGTTTGCTAAAGGTTTGAGCTAAGGCGTGTTTTTGAATCACTTTTCAAACTTGGCGTACAATCCTTTGGCGAGATCTAGTGTTTGAAAAAACCGTGGCCACTGCCATTGTTGGCCGGGATCCCATTTGCGTAATGGTGCGATATCTTGGTGGCCGACAATACGTGTTTGGTTCATCAAGGGGTATTCGCGCATAAGGCTTTTACACAAACGTGCGGTTTGTTGGTATTGGCGTTGGGTAAAGGGTTTGCGTTCATCACCAATCATCTCAATGCCAATGCTGTAATCATTGCAGTTGTCACGCCCTAACCATGTGGATTCACCTGCATGCCATGCACGTTGATGGGTGGGAACAAATTGCGTGATTTGACCATTACGCGCAACTACAAAATGCGCTGAAACTTGGGCATTTTGAAGCGTATCAAAGCTTGGGTGTGCTGTGCAATCAAGGTTCCCTAAAAACAAATCATGAATATATTGCTCGTGGAATGTGCCATCAGGCAAAGAAATGGCATGTAAGACAATCATATCAACAGCGACACCTAAAGGCCTATCATTGGCATGAGGGGATAGAAGAAGGGGGATGTTTTTATACATCTGTTTTTTGAAATTACATGCTGCCAACAAACATGGCATTAAATTCATTTTCAGTCATCATCACAGGATCAATTGCGCCCATGGCTTGGATGTTCTTCCAAAGGATTTCAGCCTCTGCTTCAGGCAAGGCAGGGAAAATGAAACGGTATGTTGGGATAATTTTTGTTTCTTGGCTGTAAACAAATTCTTTGCCTAGTTTTTTGAGCTCATGATGCCTTTGTTCGGCATATTCATTGAGGTAAAAGCGGCCTAAACCTAACATATATTGACCATCACTTTTGCGCAAAATATCAGCGCTTTCAACATTCCATTCTTTAAGTGCAGCTTGAGCGTCGGTGTATGAAACAAAGGTGCGCGGGTCATCGAATACATGCAGTTGCACAGCTTCTTTGCGGCTTAAGATCATGGGTTCCATATGATGTTCTTTGAATAAGGTTTTCAACTGTTCAACTGCTTGATCCCAAACCATACGTTTGGTAAACACACGCCAGCGTTCTTGTTCGAGATTGCCCAAAGAAGGCCGCTCAGCCAACCAAACTTTCACATCAATTTGTTGGGGTACGACCTTGGCAGGAAACCAAATGTTCCATGCCAGCCATGCTAAACCAAGCATAGTAATAAACCCGAGTATGTTTTTGATATTATTCAGCATGGAAATGTTTTTTCGCCAACATCAAAATCCCTTTCAAAGTAAGGTGGGGTTCAAGATGGGTTACTTTTGGCATATCAGGTTGCAATTTTCCAGCCAAACCACCCGTGGCGATGATAGTGGCATGGGCATAACCTTCTTCTGCAAGTAAGCGCGTGATGATGCCATTTAAACCATAAACTGCCGACCAATACACCCCAGCTTGCATGCTGCTGATCGTATCTCTACCAATCAAGGTGGTGACAGGTGCAATGGCAACTTCGGGTAACTTGGCAGCACGTTGTGATAAGGCAGCAAGCGAAACTTCAATGCCTGGTATAATCAAACCACCCACATAACGTCCTGCACTTGAAATGACATCAAAGGTTGTGGCAGTGCCACAGTCTAATACAATCACAGGAGAGCCATACATTTCACGCGCAGCAATGGCATTTACAATCCTATCAGCACCAACCTCTTTAGGATTTTTATAATCAATAGCCAAACCCGTTTTGACATCGGCATCACCAACAAATGCAGGTTCTTGCTCACATGTTTGCATACATGCCTCACGCAAGACTGCATCCAAGTGTGGTACCACGCTGGCGACCATAATGCCGTTTAAAGTTTTTGGGTTGTGTTGGAAGCGAGAAAACATGCCGTATAACTGCCAGCTTAGTTCATCGGAGGTCAGTTGATGATTGCTGGATAACCGCCAATGGGCGCATAAATCATCACCAACATAAAGACCAAATACCATTTGTGTATTGCCCACATCAATGGTGAGAAAACGAGGTTTGTTATTCATCTATTATTTTCCATAAGTGACACATCGCCTGCAATGATACGTTGTTCTACGCCATTGACCAACAAGCGCAGTGTGCCATCGGCTGCTAAACCTTGTGCAATGCCTTGAATATAGTTGTTGCCATCATGTACAGATACACTTTGACCTGTGGCAATGTGTGCTGCCTCCCATGCTTTTAGGATGGGTGAAAACCCTTGGGTAAGTAAACATGCATACCATGTTGCAAGGGATTCAAGTACGGCTTGTAACACATCATTTTTTTGGGCAATGCCATTGCTTTGATGATTTAGGCTTGTGGCAATGGGGGTAAGTGGTTCTGCCCAGCCTTGAGTAGGCTCGAAAATATTAATGCCTATGCCTAAAACCACAGCTTGGGTGTTCGCTCCTTTACAGCGCATTTCAGTTAAAATGCCGCACACTTTTTTGGCGTTGCCCTTGGCATCAAAAATTAATAAATCATTGGGCCACTTGATGCCGATATGGGGTGTGAATAAGGATAGGGCTTCGTGCACGGCAACGGCAGTCATTAAGGATAGTTGGGGAATTTTTGTAGGTTTGATGTCTGGGCGTAATAATAGGCTCATGGCAAGGGCATCATCAATGGTCGACCATGATCTGCCCAAGCGACCTTTACCTGCTGTTTGTTTGTTGGCTACCACCACCAAACCTTCTTTTGCGCCTGCTTCGGCCTGACGCAACACTTCTTTGTTGGTGGAATCAAGTGAATCAAAGTGTTGGACGTTAAAAGTGATGGGCATAGTTTTAACCTTGTCTGACCCGCATGGATAAATCAAGGGATGCCGCCGAGTGTGTGATTGCACCTACGGCAATACGATTGATGCCTGTTAGCGCATAATCACGGGCATTACTGATATTGATATTACCAGAAGCTTCTAAGATAATGGAATCAGGCACCAACACACGTGCTTGGGCAACGGTTTGGATATCCATATTATCCAACAGAATAATGTCTGGGCATACCTGCACAGCTTCGGCCACTTCCGCCAAGGTTTCACATTCAACCTCTATCCAAGTATTCGGTGATAGTTTATGGCAAGCTGCAACGGCATCGGTAATGGAACCAGCAGCGGTAATATGATTTTCTTTAATCAGCATGCCCGATGCCAAATCCATACGATGATTAGCTCCGCCACCATCAAGCACAGCCTTTTTCTCCAGCAAACGTAAGCCAGGTGTTGTTTTGCGTGTATCTACAATGGTGCACGTTGTATGAAGCAGGCATTGGCTGAAAGCAGCAGTTGCAGTGGCAATGCCAGAGAGATGTTGCATAAAATTAAGGGCAGTGCGTTCAGCAGAAAGTAGGGCGCGCATATTGCCTGATAATTCACAGATGACAGTGCCTGCTTCTACCTTGTCTTTGTCGGTTTTTAACCAAAGCTGTTGGATATTGTTATCCATGGTTTGAAAAACAAGTGCCGCAACTGCACAACCTGATAATACACCTGTGCCTTTAGCTGTAATCATGGCTTTGCCTTGCTGATCCTTGTTGATGGTGGCTTGTGCTGTTAAATCATGAAAAGCCATGTCTTCTGCAAGGGCAGCATCAATCAAAACTTGAAGTGAAAATTCATCCATTGTTGTTCTCTTTGTGTGTATTCATTTTAAAGTATCCATAACATAAGGCTCATGCCTAAAATGGCGAAGGGCATATTCCAGCCAGCGCGAATGAGGGCGCGAATACTCGAAGCTGCAAGGCTGGCAATCAAGGTTGCAACGTAAAACTGTTGCCAAGTAATACCGTGGTAGAGTTGCAAAGCCCAGGCACAAATAAGGCTAGAGGCAAAAACCAACATCAAATGCCCTACAAGTGTTTGCAAAGGGTTTCTGGCCAATCCCAGTTGTATACCTTTGCCTGTTTTGTCAATCCACTCTGCAGCACTCCAAGCCAAACAAAAGCTTAGTGCCACACCTAAACCAAGCTCTGGAGCATCGTAAAACAACACTGCGGAAATAAGAAGACTAAGTAACAGCATGAGCCATGGGGTGGGTTGACGTATTTGTTCGGGGCTTGTGTGCCAGCAAAGGCGTAGATGTCTGGCAAAAGGGCTTTGGCTGCGCGTTGCCAAGAGCAAGGGAAATAAAAACAAAGTCAAAGATAGCAGTGGCATGATGGTATGATCATAAGCAGGCCATACCAAAACCCAAATGGCCAATAAAGGCACCATAGACAGGCGAATCAAGGAAGGGTTAAGCCCTTTGCGCGTAAGCACCACAGACAACCAAAAGAACTGAAGCAGGCCAGCAGCAAACATTGCAGAGAGTATCATGTCGCCATTTGAAATAAACATGTCTTATCCTTTGATGTGTCTAGGCATTTGCCCAATGCTGGCATGAGGAAATGAGATAGGGAATGTTTGAACTGTAACCATAACTCCTTTTGTTGGTCAATGTTCAACCATGCATATGATGGCAACGTTTTTTTAAAACCGCTTAAGGATGAATAAACCCAAGTCGAATGGCTTCACACACAGCTTGGGTTCGGTTTGACACTTCAAGCCGCTTAAAAATGGCGCGATTATGTTGTTTTAAAGTTGCTTCAGAGATGTCTAAAAGGATGGCGATTTCATTGTTTTGTTTGCCTTGTGCGATGAGACGAAGGATTTTGAATTGTAAGGCATCTATCTTTTTAGTGGTCTCGATAGCTTGTTGAGCGGGTGGATTTTGCATGATGCTTGGCATATGCTGGTGGCCATTTAAAACATGCTTGATTGCGGAAACAATGTTTCTGGAGGGTTCTGATTTGATGAGGTAACCATTGGCACCTGCTTCAAAACTATGTTGAATATCTAGGGTGTCGGATGAGCCACTTAAGATGATAATCGGAACAAGTGGGTGCAAGCTGCGTATACATGTTATGGCTGCAACGCCACTGATACCAGCAAGCGAGAGGTCGAGTAAAATAAAATCAGGGCAATGCTGCTCTAGCTTAGGCATGGCCTCTTCCAAGGAGGATGTTCCGATGCAAGCGCTTTGTGGGAAGTGATGGGAAAGTATGCTTTCCATGCTAGCTCTCACCAAGGGGTGATCATCAATGATAAAGTAGTTTAGCACGTGTTTTTTCTATGATAGTTAAGGTTGGTTATCACTTTTAAGTATACCTTTTTTTAAGCCCGTGGTTGCCTAACATTAGATGCATCCGTCTAAGATTACTAGAATCGTTATTTTTAATATTTGTAAATTCAAACACATGCTCTAAAGTTTCGCAGCTTCATTGGATTTTATGAAGGGAGAGACGAATCATGGCTATCATAGCTATTCCTGCTGAAACAGCAGCACATGAAACACGTGTTGCCGCTACACCTGAAACAGTGAAAAAATATATTGCTTCTGGCAATCAAGTGCGCGTACAACGCGGCGCTGGCGAACATGCAAGCTTTACCGATGCTGCATTTGAAGCAGCTGGTGCTTCAATAGCCGATGATTTTGCAGCGACCACATCAAAAGCTGACATCGTGTTAAAAGTTCAGCCTTTAAATGCTGAAGAAATGAAACAGCTTCAAAAAGATACTGTTGTTGCAAGCTTAAATGCGCCTTTTAGTAATCCTTTGCTTGAAGATTATGCCAAGCAAGGCCTGACCACATTTGCGATGGAAATGATTCCACGCACCTCGCGGGCACAAAGCATGGATGTGTTGTCTTCACAAGCCAATATTGGTGGTTATAAAGCTGTGTTACTGGCTTTGGAACACTATCAAAAATTTATGCCCATGTTGATGACAGCCGCAGGCACTGTGCAACCAGCAAAAGTGTTGGTGATGGGTGCAGGTGTTGCAGGTTTACAAGCCATTGCCACAGCGAGGCGTTTGGGTGCTATGGTAGAAGCATTTGATGTGCGCGCTGCAGCCAAAGAACAAGTGGAGAGTTTGGGTGCACGTTTTGTAGAAGTGGCGCAAGCTGAAGATGCCGAAGATGCTGGTGGTTACGCCAAAGAAATGTCGGATGAATACAAGCAAAAACAAGCTGAGCTTATTGCCAAACATGTTGCAGGTGCTGATATTGTTATCACCACAGCATTGATTCCAGGCAGACCTGCGCCAGTGCTCATCACAGCAGAGATGGTCGCAACCATGAAGCAGGGCGCTGTGATTGTAGATATGGCAGTGGAAGCTGGTGGTAATTGCCCTTTATCTGAAAAGGATGCAGTTTGGATTAAAGATGGTGTCACTTTAGTGGGGGTAAGTAATATTCCTGCACTATTGGCCACCGATGCCAGTGCTTTGTATGCAAAAAATATGCTTAATTTTATGGCCTTGATGTTGGATAAAGAAACTGGTGCAATCAATATCAATCGCGAAGATGATATTATTGAAGGCGCCATTTTATCCATGAATGGCGAGTTTTTGAAAGCTGATTTATTAGCAGGGAGAGTCTAATCATGTGTAATTCTGGAAGCTGTGATCTTATCGCCCATGCGCATGCAGCAGGGTTGAATGAGAACACCATGAACGCGGCATCGGCTGACCCTGTTATACTTTCGTTTACGGTATTTGTATTGGCCATTTTTGTTGGTTATCACGTGGTCTGGAACGTGACGCCTGCTTTACACACGCCATTGATGAGTGTCACCAATGCAATTTCGAGTATTATTATTGTGGGTGCAATTATTGCTTCAGGCCCTGTGGAGATGAACTTGGCAACAGTGTTGGGTTTGATTGCAGTGGGTTTGGCATCGGTGAATATTTTTGGTGGTTTTATGGTAACACAACGCATGCTTGCCATGTTCAAAAAGCGTAGTTAAGGGGTTATCGTGTTATCTATAAACATGACTGAGTTGGCATATCTTGTTGCCGCAATTTTGGTAATTTTAGCGCTTAAAGGTTTGTCTTCACCTGAATCAGCGCGCCGTGGTAATATGTTTGGTATGTTGGGCATGGGCATTGCGGTGTTGGTTACGCTGCAAATGAGTGGTATTGAAAATTACACGTGGATTTTAGTTGCCATTGCTACGGGTGGTTTGATTGGTGGCGTGGCGGCAAAAAAAGTGCCGATGACAGATATGCCACAAATGGTTGCATTTATGCATTCACTTGTTGGTTTGGCGGCAGTTTGCATTGCCGTGTCGGCGTTTAGCAATCCTGTTGCTTATGGTATTGCAGCAGCTGATGGTATGATGCATTTGGCAAGTCGCATTGAATTGTTTTTAGGTACATTTATTGGTGCCATTACTTTTACAGCCTCGCTGGTTGCTTTTGGTAAGTTGCAAGGTTTGTTGTCGGGCTCACCGCTCACCTTTAAAGGTCAACATTTCTTAAATCTTGCATTGGGCATCATCATGATTGGGGCGGGTGTTTTATTCTGTGTTGATCAATCAGCTACTGCCTTCTTTTTGATGTTGGCGGTGGCTATGGTTTTGGGTGTATTGCTTATCGTGCCGATTGGTGGTGCGGACATGCCTGTGATTGTATCAATGTTGAATTCTTATTCGGGTTGGGCAGCAGCAGGTATTGGTTTTACGCTTGGTAATAATATGTTGATTATCGCAGGTGCTTTGGTGGGTTCATCGGGTGCGATTCTCTCCTACATTATGTGCAAAGCGATGAATCGTTCATTGTTTAATGTGTTGTTGGGTGGTTTTGGTTCTGATGTTTCAGCAGCAAGTGGTGGCGCTGTTATTGGTGAGCGACCAGTCAAATCAGGGTCTGCTGAAGATGCAGCATTTTTACTTACAAATGCGCGCAGTGTTATTATTATTCCGGGTTATGGTTTGGCTGTTGCCAGAGCACAACATGCGCTGAAAGAGTTGGTGGAAGTATTGCAAGCCAAAGGTGTGAAAGTGCGTTTTGGCATTCATCCTGTGGCAGGGCGTATGCCAGGGCATATGAATGTGTTGCTGGCTGAAGCTGATGTGCCATATGATATTGTGGAAGAAATGGATGAAATCAACCCAGAGTTTTCGGATACTGATGTGGCTTTGATTATTGGTGCCAACGATGTGGTGAACCCAGCCGCCAAAACGGATAGTTCTAGCCCCATTTATGGCATGCCTATTTTGGAAGCAACAAAGGCAGCCCATATTTTGGTGGTAAAACGTTCTTTATCTGTGGGTTATGCAGGTTTGGATAATGATTTATTTTATATGGACAAAACCATGATGATTTTTGATGATGCAAAAAAAGCGTGCGAAGCTATGCTGCACGCTATTGAATAAATAAAAAAGCTGGAGAAATAGAATGAAAATAGTTAAAGCAATGACTGTGACAGCAATGTTGGCCTTGTTTCCTTTGCAAGCGAGTGCTGGTGATTATGAAGTTCAGAATGTGATGGATGATTCACTTTATGGTGCAGGTGTAGGCGCATTGGTTGGGTTGGGCATTGCACTTGTTTCAAATAGACCATCAGATCATTGGAACTACATCACACGTGGTGCTGGTTTTGGTATTATTGCAGGTGCAGGTTATGGTCTTTTCCGTTCTTCAAAAGCATTTGCAGAAGTTGAAGACGGACAAATACATTTGGGTATGCCATCTCCTGAAGTTGCATTTCAAGATACAGCAGCAGGCCTTGATATGGTTGTTAAAACTGATTTGATTCGTGGTCATTTCTAAAAGCTTATCGTAAAATCGTTATTTAAGATGTAATGGAAAAGGGTGTCTGAATAGGCGCCCTTTTTTTATGTGTTTTATTATTTTAAGGTTTTGAGATATTCAATCAGTACAGCACGTTGTTGTGCATCTTGCATGGCTGGAAGGGTAGGCATCACAAGGCCAAAACGATTGGATTTGATTAAGTTGCTTGCGGCAACATCCGTTTTGGCAAAGCCTTCAGGCGACTTCAACCATTGATCTAACCAAGCCTCATCAAAACGTTCTAATACGCCTTGTTGGCCACGCGCACCAACAATGCTATTTTTGCGCGTCGTGGTGTGGCAACTTGAACACAAGCTTTCAAATAGGTTTTTTCCCAAAGTGATTTGGTCGGCAAGTGTTGTTTCTTTAGTTGCCGCAGTAGTGTCGGTTTGTATGTTTTCTTCAGCGGCAGCATCGCTGGCAGGTATCTCTTTGGCGGTAGCGGGCGATAGAAAAGAAAAAGATGCGATGAGAGCCATACATGTCATGATATGATGTTTCTTGCGCATGAATTCTCCTTGCTGATGTTATTTCAGCCCACTACCCACATTTGTACAGATGAGTTGCATATCATCAACTTCTTCACTTGAAAAGCAAGTGAATATTACGTGCGAACTGGGAAAATAGTCTCCTTAACAAACGCCCAGATGGCTCGTGCAATTTGTTTTAAGCGGGTGCGAATAAAATTGCATTTGACACAGCCGCCACCAGCAATTTGCTGGCGGACTTCATAACGTGGGTAAATCGTTTCACGCCAAAATTCAAAACGTTGTTTGAAGTTCGGTATCATGCGGGAAAACAATCTTTCTGCGAGATAGGGGATGATTTCATGATTCATAAAACGTTTGAATAAGCGACGCTCCATAAAACCCATATTTGGGTTAATTTGATCAAGAATATGAATAGGCACAGTGCCTTGCATGTGCTTAGATACATAGGATAAAGCATAAAAGCAGGGCTTTTCCAAGCGATATTCACGGATGCCGGCTAAAACATCATCCCACGTATTGTCTTTTGTTACTTGCTGTGAAAGCAGGGCAATATCATATAACCAAACTAAGCGTTCAAAGGAATGTTTTAAAGCATGAAAACAAAGGTAGGGTAGCATCACACGCTCATGGACTAAAACAGCATCTTCTCCGCCAAGTTTGCCTTTTTTGGCATACTTAAAGAAGTCAGAGGTGCTAAGTGGCGTTAAATTTTTCCATGAAACGATACGCTCTGCACCAATGGGCTCAATATGCAAATCAAGTGGAATATCACCTTGTTTGAATAACATGGGATACGCGTCCAAAGGGCGGTATTGGAGTGTGTTACCAACGATTTGTTTGGCTTTTAAGGTGTATTTTTCTTCAAATAAAATATCTATGTCGGTGTGTGGTCGTAAGTATGATTTTGGGTACAGCTTTTCGCTAACGGCTAAGCCGCGCATGCAAATAATAGGTATTTTGGCGTCATTAAAGGCTCTGAGTACGCGCACAGTTGCGTTTTTCATGCGTAATGCGTCAGCTGCAAAGACTTGTTCGCTCATGGGATGTTGAAGTAGGAATCGAGCTTTATTTTGTTGTTCCGGAGAGAGAAAAGACCAGAGTAGTGGGAAAGAAGCATCACCTTGAGCCATAATCCAAAAATCATGAGAATTAAATATTTGGCTTGGGATATGCTTATTTAATATGGCGCAAGCATATTTTCGGTATAATGTTGTGTCTAATTTCATCATAGTATCATACAATAGTGTGGAAATAAAAAAAAACTAGCTATGATTTAGACATTTGGTAGACATATTGTGTGGGTTGCCTTAAAATGTCATTTTGAGATGTTGGGTTTAGGAGTGAATTATGGATGAACAGGCTATGAATCAAAACAATGCGATTCGGCGTAAGCTGTTAAAAGCAATTGTATATGCTCCTCCTGTCATTCTTGGCTCCATGGTTGTGACACCTCGTACGGTTATGGGTGCTATTGGGCAACAAAAACAATGTACATTTACAGATGGGACATCGCAACAAATTGTAATTTCTTCGGGTACAAATGCTTGTTGCCCTTGTCTCTCTAAACCAGGCCCTAATGGACCTGTTTATTCAACTGATTACGATCCAGTTAAGTGTGCAAAAAGCCAGTGTAAAAAATCATGTGGAACCAAATGCCAGCCTGGCATGATACAACAAATAGATTGCAAAGACTTTTGTAAGAGGTGCGGAACTACGCCAGTTGGCTGTAATAAGCCATGTGTTACTTGTACGGCGGATCCAAATAACGTAGGGGAATTTCTGTGTAACTAATACATATAGATTTATATGCAGCCACAATATATTTTTATGCCAGATGGTAGGTTTATCGTTGCTGTAATAGATAGAAAAGGCAAAGAAATAACCTTAATACTACCTTCAGATACCAAACAAAGCCTTACCCTTTCTGGAAACTTTGCAACAACACTTCTATCTCAGCTGGATACCAATCAAATCCATGGCGAGTCATCCTTTCAGGTTGTTGAGAAACAACATTATTGGCTTCAAGGTCTTTCTCAAGCGCAATTGGTTCCCCGTAATTTACAAAACATGGTGATTGGAGATGAATTAGGTTTGTTATTCATTGAGGTTACAGATCAATGCAATGAACAGTGTATCCATTGTTATGCATCGTCCTCTCCGTTGTGTCATAATTTTTTAAGCCTTGAAGAAATCAAAGCTATTTTAATACAAGCTAGGGCTTTAGGTCGTGCATTTGTCCAGTTTACAGGTGGAGACCCACTGATTCATCGCGATTTGGTTGAAGCCGTCCAATTTGCATATGAATTAGATTTTCAAGCGATTGAAATATATACGAATGGTTTGTTGCTGAATGATGCATTGCTTACGAAACTATTGCCTTTTGAACCAATGATAGCATTTTCACTTTATTCTCCTGATGCCGATGTACATGATGGGATTACACAAGTTCGTGGTAGCTTCAAAAAAACAATCGCAGCTATTCATCGTGCACAGGATATGGTACTTAAAGTGCGTATTGGTATGGCGGTGATGGAGCAAAATGCAGGGCATGAACAGGCGATGCTTGAATTTGCAAAAACGGAATTCTTTCTTGAACCTGCATCTGTTAGATTTGATCCGGTGCATGAAACTGGTCGGGGAAGTAAGCTTAATACCAAACATATTTCATTGATGCCATCGCAAAATTCGCATATGCCAGATGTTGATACTCAAGTTGCGGTTAAACATCATCAGGTGGTACAGCAAGATAATGCTGGAACAATTGCTAGCATGCATGTGAATACACAAGCACATCGGCGAGGCAAGCTTGCTGTATGCGCAGATGGTAGTATTAGCCCATGCATATTTAATCGTGACCATGTATTGGGTAATGTACGTTCACAGTCATTAGCTGAAGCATTAGATATTAAAGGTATGACAGATGGGAATCTTCACCCATCAATTGAAAGGTGGAATCATTGCCAACATAATTTGAGTTGTAGTGATTGTCAGATGGTCGCTTATACTCTGGGAGAGACAACATGACTGAAGCGTTTGAAATTATTGTTCCTAAATTCCCTGAGCGTATTGAAAAGCTAGTTTGTGAAGAGCTAGAAGACGAAGGAACTTATGTGTATATCCATGAAGATGATGGTACAACAATGACATTAAATGCGATTGCTTCGGCAGTATTTGATATGTGTGATGGTGCTACTTCAGCAGAAGACATGGCGAAGATGCTAAGTGAAACGCTAACTGTTGATTACGAGGTTGCGTTGCGTGATGTTGGTAATATTTTAGAAGAGTTATCAGGTTTCGGTTTTTTAAAACGTAAGTGTCGGTCAGAGTAGAAAATATAGGCTGGAGCGTGCAGTATCTTATTGCGGGTACTGTTGTGAAAGTCGAATCGGATTCTAAGGCATGCAAAGAAGATATGCACAAATTTCTTTGTCTTTATCAGCGTGTGACGAGCAATGACATTGATTTAACTTTTAGTGTGATGCAACAAGGTGACAGTTATAATTTTGTTTTCACAAACAAGGCAGGGGAGCAAGACCAACTATGGTTTAGCTCTGATGAGCGCGAAATTAGTGCTGCTCTAGAAATTCACTTCTACAGTCAACTTATCCAATATTTAGACCCTGTTATTATTTCTATGCATGCAGCAGCGCTTAATGTTGGGGATTCTGCTTGTCTGTTTGCAGGTGTGTCAGGCGCAGGAAAAAGTAGTATTTGCACAGCGGGACTTTTGGCAGGAGCAAAGTACTTGTCAGATGAATTTGCACTTTTAGATGTAAATGGGGCGATGCACCCGTTCCCGCGGCCTATGCAGTGGGAGTTTCCAACACATCCAGCCTTTGACCGTGAAATGATTCAGCAATCAGGGTTGATTTGTGCAGACTACTTTGATTTCCCTGATGTTTCAGGAGATATTGTACGTTGCCATTTGTGGCACCCAACACATGTGCAACGTGAACCTTTAAAACTCACTTGTGTTGTGCTACATCAATATAATGGAAAATTAGAAAAGGCTGAGCTTACTGCTATACCAAGGCATGAAGCATTAATTGAACTTCCTCAGCATTTACATGTACAGCGTGGCATGGCAAAAGATTTACCCATGTTGAATCAACGTATTGATAAAGGTTGCCATTTTTACCGTTTGAAATTTCCGAATGTATTTGAAGCGTGGGCATTGATTGAAAAAGAGATGTTTAAACTTTCTTCAGAAAACGTTTAACCATCAGTTTTAACCAGGCTTGATTGGCTTGTTTATCAAGCTTGTCCCATGCGCCAAAACACGCCTGCGTTTGATGTTGGAACATTTTTTTGTATGTTGAATATTGAAAATTTTCCCAGTCGGGCTGATGGCCAGAAGATGCAATCATACGCGAATAAGATGTTTGGGAGCGTTGTAGACACACTGGTTCAAGGGCTGAGTTCGTAGTGTTTAAATGGTAATAAGCTTGTAACAAACCAGCACCATCTGCTTCTGCCAAACATGTCCAGCCAGATAGCCGAGGATTTATTTCTAGTAAGTGCCACTGCCCATTTTGATCTTGCTTACATTCAACTTCGGCAAAACCAACCCAGCCTATTGCTGTTAATAGTTCTACAGCAGCATGATATAGATTGGGTAACCACTCGGCTTTTGCTGCAAGGGTCTCACCAAAAGGGCCATAATGTGTTTGTGCTACCCTAAGTCGTCGTGCAGTAAAACCTCGGACAGGCCGAGTTTGTGTATCAAACAGTAATAAAACTGTTGCCATCTTTTCGGTGCTGCCTTGAATATATCTTTGTACACGTTGATGTAGGTGTAAAGGGTAGTGTGTATGCGCAGTTTCTAACCATATTTCTAAACTTTGTTGGTTGTAGAATGTAATGAAACCATCCCGAATTGATTTGAGTATGATGGGGAAACCAATCGCAATGGCAGTTTTTAAAAGGTCTTGCCCTGTACAGTAAGCTGTTGGTGGGATCCATAATGAGCCTTGCCACTGTTGTAGAGCAATAGTATTACACATATCAATTTGATTAGGACTTACCGTCAAAAAAGATAAACCATTTTTTCTTAATAAAGGGGCATATTCAGCAAGTAAGTCTGCAATGTCATCAACCACGGGCACAAAAACACCAGTGATGCCAGCTTTTTTTAGGTTAAGAGCGTAAATACCTTTGTTGACATCACCTAAACTTGGTAACTCAGTGACCTCATCAATAAACTGGCTATGTTTCACCCATGGTGCTTCTTTTATGCTTTGTGTAATGCCGTGTATTTTGAAACCAGCTCGACCTGCAGATTGTGCTAGCGCAAACATTTGAGAGTCTTGCATATCATGGAAAATAAAAGGTGGTTGATTCATGTGTTATGTAACCATTTTTTCAGCCCAAGAACATTCTTGATTGATAGGGCAGATGTGGCATTTGGGTTTTCGGGCTGTGCAGGTATAACGGCCATGTAAAATAAGCCAGTGATGCGCATATTGCATATATTCTTTTGGGATGGCTTTAAGCAGCTTTTTTTCTACTTCCAGTGGTGTTTTTCCTGGTGCAAGTCCAGTGCGGTTGGAAACACGGAAGATGTGGGTGTCCACGGCCATGGTGGGTTCACCAAAAACGACATTAAGCACCACATTGGCAGTTTTTCTGCCAACACCAGGTAAGGATTCCAACTCTTTTCGTGTTTTGGGTACTTCGCCGTTAAATTCAGCCATTAATTTTCTCGCTGTTTGAATGGCATGTTTGGCTTTGCTATTGTACAAACCAATGGTGGAGATATAGCGCTTTAAACCTTCTTCGCCAAGCTCAAGGAAAGCTTGGGGGGTGTTGGCAATGGGATAGAGTTTGGCCGTGGCTTTGTTAACCCCAACATCGGTGGATTGGGCAGATAAAAGTACTGCGATAAGCAGCTCAAAGGGAGTTTGATAGTTGAGTTCTGTTTTGGGTTCGGGGTCAATGGCTTGCAGTGTTTTGAAAAGAAGCTGAATCGCTTGTTTGTTCATGGATGAATAACTTTAGTCGTTGACCTCGGCTAAAGTTAAAGTGACTTGATGATCCACAACTTCACCTGCGGGATTGATGATTTGTTCAACCAGATAAATGGTTTGGCCATCAATTTTTTCAACGCGTCCACCACGTTTTCCCATATAAGTGCCGCGACGCACAGTATAAGATTTACCCGTTGAATCTTGTACACTTGCGACCCAATCTTGTCCGGATTTTTTATATGTACCTACCAAGGATAAGGTGCTTAAATCGTATTGCTCTAGGATTTCACGTTGCCTTTTATTGGCAGGTAAGCGCTCGCGGTTTTTAAAACGTTGCGCTTCTTCCATGCGATTTTTGGCAAAGGATGATAAAAACGGGTCACGGATGTTTTCGAGGTCAATATCGGGTGCTTTCATGAGACGAGACATGGCGTCAGGCATTTTTTCTTCTTCGCTTGTCGGCGTTTCTTCAACGGCAACTGCGGCCAAAACAGGTTGAGCCACGAGGAAAAATGATAGCACAGCAAACAATAAATATGGAATACGCATCATAAACACTCCAGCAAAAAGATATGAGTTAGGTGACCCTTCTCATGTAGTTACTTAGGAAGTTTAGCCCAAGACCTTGAAATATCAACACAAGTAATGCTCAAGTGTGTTTATTTTTTCCCATCAAGGCAGCATTACCAATATAATCTGCTGGTGTCATAGCCATCAAACGTGTTTTTGCATCCTCTGGGATTTCCAAGGCTTGAATGAATGTACGTAAACCTTGCGTGGTGATGCCAGTGCCTCGGGTCAGGGCTTTCATTTGCTCATAAGGGTTTTCTAAACCATAACGTCGCATCACAGTTTGTACGGCT
The DNA here is from genome assembly GCA_021772875.1 of Ghiorsea sp. Classification (GTDB taxonomy): domain Bacteria; phylum Pseudomonadota; class Zetaproteobacteria; order Mariprofundales; family Mariprofundaceae; genus Ghiorsea. Next base: position 19,015 of record JAJFLD010000034.1, read on the forward strand.
TCACCCAAAACTTCCCAGGTTTGATCCAGATCAGCTAACATTTTACCTTCATTTACTTCCAATTTACTCAAACCACGATCAAGAGAAGACAATGAAAGCAGGGTATAACCAAAACCAACGCCTAAGTTGCGTAAGACTGTTGAATCGGTTAAATCACGTTGCCAGCGAGAAATAGGAAGTTTCTCGGCCAGATGTTGCAACATGGCATTGGCGAGGCCTAAGTTTCCTTCGGCATTTTCAAAATCAATAGGGTTCACTTTGTGGGGCATAGTAGAAGAGCCGACCTCGCCAGCTATCACACGCTGTTTAAAGAAACCAAGTGAAATATAACCCCAAATATCGCGGCAAAAATCAATCAAAATAATGTTAAAACGAGAGCTTGCTTGATTGAGTTCGGCGATATAATCATGGGGCTCAATTTGGGTGGTGTATGGGTTCCAGCTCAAGCCAATCGATTCGACAAAGTCTTGGGCAGTGTTTAACCAATCCACATCAGGATAAGCGATAAGGTGTGCGTTAAAGTTGCCTGTGGCACCATTGATTTTTCCTGAAATTTCAACGTTGGCAATTTGTTTGCGCTGACGATCCAAACGAGCAACAACATTCATCCATTCTTTACCCATGGTTGAAGGGGATGCGGGTTGACCATGGGTGCGAGCCAACATCGGCATGGCTGCCATGTCGTTTGCCATAGATTCTATAAGGGCTGTGGTTTTATCCATAGCAGGCAGCAAGACAGTGTCGCGGGCTTCTTTAAGCATTAAACCATACGCTAAGTTGTTGATATCTTCAGATGTGCAGGCAAAATGAATAAATTCAGAAACCAATGCAAGCTCATCATGGGCAGCAACCTTTTCTTTAAGGAAATATTCTACAGCTTTTACATCGTGATTGGTGGTTGCTTCAATTGTTTTAACACGCTCAGCATCAGCCACAGAAAAAGAACTGACGATGTTATCTAAGAAGCTGTTGGCAGCCGAAGATAATGTAGCAACCTCAAGAATATCTTGGTGATTGGCCAACATTTGCAACCAACGCACTTCAACCAAAACACGTGCTTTAATCAGACCAAACTCACTAAATATAGGGCGCAGTTCACTGATTTTATTAGCATAACGGCCATCAAGTGGCGATAAAGCAGTGAGTGTAGAGTGAATCATAATTAAACCTCTGGAGATGCAACATGTTTTAAAAGGATGCCAAATGTACAGTGCAGTTTTTTATATGCAATGTGGCTCAAACTTCAAAGCTTTGTGTCTACAACCAATCACCAAGACCCATACGTCGCAGTTCTGGTGCATCGCCGCATAAATCAACAACTGTTGTTGGTGTAACATCACCCCAGCCCACATCGAGAAAAATAGCAGGTAGATGTTTGATACGTGAAACAATCAAATCAGGGTCTGAGGCGATAAAATCGTCATCAGGGAATTGCATTGATGTGGCCAACATAGGTTGAGCTAAGGTTTCGAGCAGCATCTGACATAC
>JAJFLD010000035.1 GCA_021772875.1 Ghiorsea sp.
GCGTTAATCATGGTGGAGAGCTGGCGGAAAAAGATGCTGATATCTTTTTCTGTTACTTTGGGGTCGCCACCAATATTGATTTCGATAGGTTTTCTCTTAACTTTAACATCAAGTAAGCCTTGTCGCCGCAATGTTGCAGAAGCGACCTCCTTGTTTACCGACTCTAAAAGGCCTGTTTTTTTCTTTCCTTGTCGATTTTTAGCGGTATAAACAAATTCTGGCATATTAATCTCCAACCGTGGTTCTTAAGCACTCTTCTAACGTGAGCGTACCATCTTTAACTTTATTGAGGGCAGCCATACGTAATGTTTTGACACCCTCTCCTACAGCAATTTCATTGATTTCATCAGAGTTTCTTCCGGCATATACGGCATCGCGGATAGCATCAGAAACAGGCATCACTTGATAAATGCCGACACGCCCTTTGTAACCAGTGCCATTACACGTGCTGCAGCCTTTACCACGCATAGGTGTGAATGTATCCAAATCTTCTTTTCTCAAACCAGCATCGATCAAAGCATGAGCATCAAGCTTGATAGGTTCAGCGCATTCGCTGCATATACGCCGCCCCAAACGTTGGGCTGTGACAAGGTTGACGGCTGAGCCAACCAAGAAGGATTCAATACCCATATTCACCATACGTGTCATGGTCGAAGGAGCATCGTTGGTATGTAATGTTGCAAGAACCAAATGCCCAGTTAGTGCTGCTTTGATGCCAATGGCAGCAGTGTCATAATCGCGAATTTCACCGATGAGAATAACATCGGGGTCTTGGCGCAAGAAAGATTTGAGGGCAGCGGGGAAATCCATGCCGATGGCAGCATTTACATTCACTTGGTTGACACCCATAAAGTTAAATTCAACAGGGTCTTCAGCAGTACAAATATTGATACCTGGCTGATTCACTTCGGCAACTGCAGAATATAAACTTACTGTTTTACCAGAACCTGTGGGTCCGGTGACCAAAACCATGCCATAGGGCAAGTTTACGGTAGCTTGGAATTTGGCTAAATCTTCGGGTTCATAACCAAGCTTGGTCAAATCAGTTTGTAAGTTGGATTGATCCAGTAAACGCATCACTACTTTTTCACCAAATAATGTGGGCAATACCGAAACACGAAAATCCACTGTTTTAGCTTTGGAGAGACGTAATTTCATGCGCCCATCTTGGGGCACGCGCCGTTCAGTGATATCCAGCTTGGATTGAATTTTAAGACGCGACACGATGGCATCACGCATGGACATAGGTGGGCGCATAATTTCTTGTAGAACACCATCAACACGATAGCGCACCCGCAAAACTTTTTCATAAGGTTCGATGTGGATATCGGATGCTCCGCGTTTGATGGCATCCAATAAGATAAGGTTAACAAGTTTGACAACAGGCGCTTCTTCACTGGCCGTTGCAAGGGTGCCGTCATCGCCATGGAACTCTTCTGCATCAACGATTTCCATCTCGCTGGCACCCATTTCGGCCATCACATCTTCAAGACCATGGCCTGAACCAGCCAGTTCATCAAGCTTAGTCATGAGCTCGCTTTCACGGACGATCACCACATCAATTTGACTGCCTGAAATGAAAGACATTTCATCCAAACTGTTAATATCATACGGATCAGCAACGGCGAGTGTGATGTTGCTACCTTTGCGTTTGATGGGGATTGCCTGATTTTTACGCATCATGTCTATAGAAATTTTGGTTAAGCTTTTATCAATTTCTAATCCCGACAATCCGATTGCAGGGCGACCAAAACTTTGACTGATAAACTTAACCAAAGCATCTTCAGAAAATATGCCTAGGCGTACCAAAGCAAAGGTAAGTGTTTCACCATTGAGTTTCATGCTTTTTCGCGCTTCTTCCAGCTGTTCCTTGGTCGCAGCTTTTTTGCTTAATAAAATATCACCTAAGCGGGTTTTTTTCATTTCATGTCCTCCAGCCAGGTAAAGTTAAGGGGGGTCTTGACAAGGTTTGTTCCACCCACGCTAGCGATGATAATTGATTGGGCATCATCACAGGCAAGTTTTGCGATGTAGATTGATGCCAGAATTTGAATGAAGCAATGCCTTGGGCAATAAGCATAGGTAAACCATCGGTAGACAAATAACCATGCGATGTTGCCCGCGTAAAAGCGGTATTACCGTGGGGTTTGTATACCGCATCAATGGCAATACCACTGCCTTCAAGTTTGAAAGGAAATTCGTCATTATCGTGTAAGCCAATGCTACTGCTATTGATGACGATGGCACATTCTTTTGCTTGTTGCGCTACGGCTTGTGTATCCCAATCGAGTATGTGAATTTGAGTATGTGCATAAGCGATATTGAGTTCGTCGGCTAGTTTTTGTGCGCGTTCAGGGCTGCGGTTACAAAGCCAAATGTCTTTGGCACCTTGATGCTGTAAGGCATGGCAAATAGCGCGTGCTGTGCCGCCGGCACCAAACAATAAGATGGGTGTTTGGCTTACCACTGCTTGCAAGCCTTGTAAAACATCTGCAAACCCTTGCCAATCTGTATTGGTGGCCAACCAATCGCCATTTTCTACGCGTTTGAGTGTGTTGACTGCGCCAATCATGGTTGCATCCTTATCTGCTGTCACCAAGGGCAGTACATTTTCTTTATGCGGCACAGTGATATTAAGACCTTGAATGTGTGCAGCGTGTAAACCGTTAAGCGCTTGGCTTAGCCGCGGTTGGGTTACCAAAAATGGCAAATACGCAGCATCAATGTTTGCCATTTTTATGAAATGGTTTTGAAATAAGGGGGAAAGTGAATGTGCAATGGGTTCCCCAATGATACCATACAATGCTGTTTGACCGTTCAAAGCTACCATTTCCTAAAAATAGATGCTTGAGTAGCTTCTGTCAAAATTATTGTTTTAATAACAAAG
>JAJFLD010000036.1 GCA_021772875.1 Ghiorsea sp.
TTTAGGGCAGGCTACAAGTGTTTCAGCAGGTGCTGAAGAAGCCAATCATAATGTTACCAATGTTGCAGCTGCAGCTGAAGAATTATCGGTATCTATTTCTGAAATCACGCAACAAGTGCGTGGGGCAGTTGATATTTCCGCGCAAGCAGTTACTGAAGCAGAGGCAACCAATCAAACTGTAAGCAAGCTCTCATCCGTATCCGAAGAGATAGGGCAAGTGGTAAGTGTGATTACAGATATTGCCGAGCAAACCAACCTTTTGGCTTTGAATGCAAGTATTGAAGCAGCGCGTGCTGGTGAAGCAGGGCGTGGTTTCGCAGTGGTTGCAGGCGAAGTGAAAGAGCTTGCCAATCAAACTGCCAAGGCAACAGAGCAGATTTCTAAGCAAATCTTAGCCATTCAAAGTGAGAGCAGTGGTGCGGCATTGGCCATTAAGAAAATTGGTGAAACCATCCAAGAGATGAATACAATCAATGAAGCCATTGCCATGGCAGCAGATGAGCAAAATCATGCAACCCGTGAAATCGCTCAAAGTGTACACCTTGCATCGGATGCAACTGTACGTGTGACAGGTGCTATTGATGATGTACGCAGCTCTGCTGAAGACACGGGTAAATCCGCGGAAGAAGTGAGAAATGTGTCGAATATCATCCGTGAAAAAGGCGAAGCATTATCGGTGCGTGTGACTGATTTTTTGTCAGGCTTGCGCAACCGGTAGGTGAGGCTTGCGCACCATCAAACTTACAGAAGTCGGTGGCTGCTTCGGCACCGACTTCTTCTGTAAACAAACAAGAATCTTCGCATGCATGTGTTAAAAGTAATCAAGGGGTTGAGAAAATAATGTCTGAACCTTTAGAGAGTCTTGAAGCCAGCGCAACAAAACAAAGCGTCGAACCAATTGTGGATGATGAACCAGATAAAGGTTTTCCACTATTTAAAATAAAACTCATTGAGAAGCTTTCGGGTACACATTCTAAACGTGAGTGGTTATTGCTTGGTGAGCGTGTTTTTTCACACCCACGTTATGCAGTGATTGTCATGGCAGCTTTGGGTCTATGCATTTTTGAGCGTTATTGGGTTGTGATGTTGCCTCTAGCTGTCTTTTTCACGATTGAGTGGGTCATGCGGTTTTGGTTGCAGAAAGAACGCGGCTACCGTAATCGTACAGAACTTATATTTTTATTTTTTGATGGTGTTGCAACCATAAGTATGTTTTCAGCACTTCTTCTTCCTACCAGCTTTCTTGAACAAGGTATTTATTTGCGTGTAGCACGTTTATTCCGTGGTATGTATATGCTAAGAATGTTGCGTATCTTCCGTTTTCTTACCTATGATGCTCTTGTTTTCTCTCTACCTTTAGCGCTTATCATCATTGCTTTGGGTGGTGTGGCTTGGGCGATGCCAGATGTCGCTTTATACATAGGCATTATTCTTTTGATTGAGACAAGTTATCGTGTTTATTCGCTGTACCGTGTTTTACCTTCAGGCCGCAGACTTTATTTAGAATATGCATTTATTATTCCTGATTTGTTTGCGGCATTTTCTTTGTTGTCGGTTTACCCTGAAATAAGCAGCACTTGGATTGTGCTTAGATTGGCGCGTTTTCTTATTATGCTCAATCCCTTGGGTAACATTTTTAACGCCACCAAAAAGGTTATGAACCGACCAGATATTCGCCAAGAAGGCAGTATGTTGGCGGTGATGTTTTTAGGGTTTATGATTATAGGTTCGATTGCTGTTTGGTATTTTTATCCATTGATGGATGTGAATGACGATGGGCTTTCCGATGATAGTGATAGTGCTCCTTTTCAGGTGCTGTTGTTTGTATTTCGCTTGATGATTGACCCTGGTGCTGCACCACCTATTGCCTTTTCACCATGGCTTACAGGTTTAACCGTGGTGCTGGTATTGTCAGGGGTATTTTTCTTTGCCTTGGTGGTTGGTTTAGGCTCAAATGTGATGAAATATATGTTGGAAGAGTTGGCAAACAGCTCACTTTCAGCACGTGAACATTTATTGTTTGTTGGCTCGAATGAACAGTCGTTAAGCATCTTACATAAACTCGATGAGCTGGCTGCGCGATTGCGTTATTCCTTTCCCTCTGTTTGGCTTTTTCACGACACTGTGCTTGCAGGAGCTTCACAAGTAGGCAGCTGGTTAAGTGTTAGAGAAGTGGATACAGGTTCTAGAAATCTGATCAAACGTTTTAAATTGACAGGTATTTCCAAGCTGATTGTTTTTATGCAGAAACAAGATGAGCCCGACACCACTCAAATTGCAGACATTCATCATTTGGCGCGAGAATTGGATGTGGATGGTCTTGCCGTCACGGATAGCCGCCTGCCTATAAGTTTATCACAAGTGTACAAAGGTTCATTGGGCATGAATGTGGTGGATTCTTCCTCTATTCGGGCTCGTATGCTGTATCAAATGCATCATTGTAGTCATATGCCAGAGCTTGGTATTCACATGTTTGATGTGGTTTCAGGTGAGACAGGTTTGTCTAGCTTTGCTTGGAGCTTTGAAGTTATTCATAGCAGTGCTGGAGCAAACATCAAACACCAAAGGCAGCAAATGCCTTTGGAATCATGGTTGAGCAATTGTTTTGGTGAAGGTTTGAATTTATTGGCTGCACGCCGTGAAAATGGCACATTTGTATTGTTTAGCGACTTGCTCAAACACAGCCATGATGAATCATTTGAAAGTATCATTGCCCTTGGGCGAGATCAATTGTTATGGCCTGGCATTTTGAGCCAAGGTTTTAGCTTAGGCAATAGTGAGCATGTCAATCAGCTGCAAACCTTCACATGGCCTGAAACTTGGGATTTGTGCATGATATTTCTTGGTTGGCACCCTGGTTTGCCAGCTATGATTGAAGAAATGGCTGATCGCCACCACAAACTGACATGTCATGTGTTTAACGTTTGCGAGGAAAATCAATTGTCCACGCAAAGACGAGCTTTGTCTAATATTGAGAGTTTGGTGAATTCAGCAGGCATATGTGCGCTGAAGGCAGAAGTACACGGTTGGGATGGTTTGGATACTGAAGCGCTCACAGACCAACTTCGTGGTTGTAAAGTCATCATGTTTTACCCTGAAAGCCAAGCCGATGGCAGTGAAGATTCCATGCTTGAACTTTGGTTGCATGAAGTTGGGGGCATGCTGAGCAAACGCAAAGAGAAAGTGAAATGGTGGACACCACCGAAGTTAATGGTCTTGCCGCGAGGCAAAGAGAATATTGAAAACCTCACCAATGCAGGACAAAAATATCCTTTATTGGATGTGCGTGTGGGTTCGCCCGATGCTTTCCATGATGTATTTGTGGCAAGGCAATTGCTTACAGAAGCTAGGAAGATGCAATACCCAGAGGAGGCAATCCAAGATGGTTATGCCTATGCATTTATGGATCTTATGCTTGGTGATGCTGTGCTTGTCGAAGATGTTGCCTCGTTGCGTATTTTGACAGAAGGGCAAGAGGCTAGCTGGGAGTCGGTATACCGTGAGGCTTTGCGCAGAGGTTGGATATTGATGGGTTATTTAAGGCATGACCAAAGCCATGAAGCGCGATGCCTGTTTAATGTTTTGGATGATGTGTTCCCTTTAAGTTCTGGGCATATAGGACAAACACAATTGTTGGCTGGTGTGCCCGTGTTGGAAATGGATGCGCCACATCAATCTGCAGGTTTTTTATTTTGCCGCCGAGGCATTTTAAATAATGATGAAGGTAAGGCCAAAGAAGAAGTGAAGCCGAAAGTTGAACCGAAAGTTGAACCGAAAGTTGAACCGAAAGTTGAACCGAAAGTTGAACCGAAAGTTGAACCGAAAGTTGAACCGAAAGTTGAACCGAAAGTTGAACCGAAAGTTGAACCGAAA
>JAJFLD010000037.1 GCA_021772875.1 Ghiorsea sp.
ACCTGTCAAGTCATCTACTTTATTTTCATTGGCATAATGAATATCAAAAGCTTGATCTCTGAACAAATGATGCCGAATACAATTTTGGCTGATATAAAGGGGTGTTTTTTTAAAATCGATATCCGTAATCTCTTTTTTATAACTAAAACCTTTATCACTTACTTTACCTGTCAAATTTGAATAACCACGAAGCTTAGGCAAACTGTGATTATCAACATTTGTTCCATCCTGGCTTAACTGGGTCGGGCCATTCCAGTTTACTACACCATGCCCCAATGCTGTGATTTTAAAATCAACACTTTTAATGCCTTCTACTTTTTTCATTTTCATTCTCCTTGGTTGCTAATTTGGTGAGCTGAAACAGCTCCAATCGGTTGTCTTTTTCCTATCGCATAATACATGGCATAAGAATGTGGCTCGGCACCCACTCGGCTTAAATCTTCAGGTGTATAACTTAAGTAAATAGGTGTTTCAGGTTCTTTAGCTTTTTTCATATATGTGCCGTCTTTAAATTTCGTTGTGCTTTTCACACCGTAATTAGAATCTTCGTTAATGTTATGATGTTTTTTTGCCATAAAGGCTAAAAGATCTCTTTCACTTTCTCTGTCGCCTTTAATCAACTCCACAGAAAGCGTGAAGCTTTCATCATCACATGCGTACTGGTTTGGAAACACATCTAAACCGTTGCCAACGTTCATCACTGCCATTTGAACAAAACGACTATTCCCACGCAACGAATTACTCTTTATTTTCACTTTATCAGCTTTTGCCCTTTTCTTATTTGGAAAAGAAATGGGGTCTATGATTTTTGCGTCAATCAACTTCACACTATCCTTTAATGCAGCCAACAAATCTTGCCGAATAGCATTCAAACTGCTTTCATCTTCATAAAACTCTTGGTAAATTTTATAGATTCCATCAACTGTAACAGTTTTGTTTTCTGGTAACTTTTTCTCTAAAAAAATTAGCCATGCCTTGCTACTTTGCAGGCTGTATAGCCCATTTAAAAACTTAGCATTCCCCAAACATTTGCCATTTTGAACATGCTCTGAAACAGCAGAAATATAAATGCTCGGCACATCATATTCACCGAAACGATCTAATCTTCCCATACGCTGCAACCAGTTTTCGGCATTGGTCATTTCGGTAATCATTTTGCTGCAAGTGATATTCAATGACGCTTGTACAATCGGCCCTGCCCGCAATACATCATAGCTTTTGTCACCATTTTGTTTAAATGCATTAAATACGTTATTAAACAATGCTTTTCTATCCGAGGGCCTAAATTTTGAATGTATCAAGATAGCCTCTTCCTCATCTTGATTTTGAATGAAACTTCTTTGGGCTGTAATCGCCGTATTGCTAATGACAAAAGTATTTTCAGGCTGAAGTTGATACAGTGGATTGCTTGCATCTTCCTGCTTATCATCAAAACGTTGAAGCTCAATATGATATTTGCTTTGGTTAAAGCTGCTGATACTTATAATATCGTCTTTATTTATACCCAACAATTCTTGAACAAACGCATAATTGGGTGTTGCTGAAACTAGTAAAGTATTTAGCGCCTTGTCTTGCAGCTGTTTACACGCTACCAACTCTGCAAACAACAAATTAAAACCTGCCATCGGAATGTATTCATGGTATTCATCGAATACAACATGGGCATTCATATATTGCACTAAACCTGTCACTTTTGTGTGCGTGGTAATGGTGTTAATCACCTGATCAATTGTTGTAAGAACAATATCTCCTGAAAACTCCGTATTTTCTTCGGTTGGTGTTTCTTTGCCATGCTGATAAATCGACTTAAACTCACCCGTGCATATTTCAATCTTTGTATGAGATAAATATTCTTTACTGGTGAGGTCATTCACCAATCCTTGGCAAACCTGCACCCTAGGACATATCCAAATAATTTTCTTTGCAGAATTACTTGCCGCCCACTCCAAAGCAATTTTGGTTTTACCACAGCCTGCTGGGCCTTGTAGTACCGAAACGCTGGTCTCACCATCATTCACATCTTGGACTGCCTGGCTTTGCTGTTTATTTCTTTCACTTGCAGGGTGTTTATCTTCAAAGCCTTGCAAGCAAGCTTGAATTTCTGGAACTAACCCTCTTTCTTGCAACAAAACATTATCTAATAAGGCATGAAGAGTGCCCTCTTCGATGTGTATATTCAAAGCTTCAGCACTCAATGCTGAAACCAACCTATCTGCTGATATTAAAACTGTCCGAGCAATGTTATTTCGAGCATTGAACAGCACATCATCTTTAAAGTTTTCGATATGTTCATTTTCTCCATAAACCTTGTATGCAGTTAACAACTCTTTTTTAACGTCATAAAGATTGTCATCGCTTGGTTTCTTTACACAATCAGTCAACTTCAAATCAACGCCATAAAAAGCGGATATTTTTTTTATTTCGCTTAATAGACCATGTGTGACAGGTATAATATTTCCAACCTGTTGTGCAGTAAGCTTGTTAAACACCCCATCAAGCTTCTTAATATCTTCTTTTCGATTGGGCTTGGCATGGTGCCAATAGATGCTATGCCTAATTAAATCTCTATTTTTTCCGTTAATTGACTTATCTCTATCATCATCAAGTAAGGCAAAAAGCAACAAGGATATTTCATTATGTCTCGGGTGTTTTTCAAATGAAAACTTCCCTGCTTTATCAATATGCTGGCCATCTTCTGGAATTTCATCAATTAATTTTTTCTTGGTTTTATCCAGTACCCACTGTTGAAAGCCAGGGTCTATTTTTCCCATATCATGCCAGCAACCAGCAACGAAAATCGCCTTTGCTAGTTTCTCATCATCTATAAGCTTCTTGCACAGCAAATAGGAAACATAACCCACAGCAAACAAGTGCTGGTCGAGTAGTTGTTTTTTCGTGTTGGCATTATAATTTTTGATATTCCTTTCAGTGCCATCCATTTTTAGTATGTTTTCTTGAGTTGTATAATTGACTGGCACGATGCCTTGCGCATTAAATTTCCCCTTATTCCCTACAACCCAAAGCAATTCACTGCGGCTACGGCTGCGCAGCCAATGGCAAGAAACAGCAGTATTTTTAGACGCTGTGCTGCGTAGTAATATTTTGACCGCATCCAACCCCTCAAGTGTAATCACCGTTTGCCAAGTGTTGTCGCCAATGCGG
>JAJFLD010000038.1 GCA_021772875.1 Ghiorsea sp.
GCCTACGCGATGGTTATCGGTGTGTTTGGTTTGTTAACATATCTGATGTTAAACGCGTAAGGGGAGACGGCGAGACATGGAATTGAACAACGTATTAGGTTTCCCCATCCTTTCAGTGGCAATCTTTTTGCCAACATTTGGGGCATTGTTGATTTGGCTGTTGATAAAAAATGAAAATATGGTGCGCTGGACTGCTCTCCTTGTTTCGATAGCCACATTTATCGTTACGCTGCCACTTATTTTCAGCTTTGATCGCAGCACTTCCCACATGCAGTTTGAAGAGTTCCATCATTGGATTCCTGCTTTTAACATCAACTATCAGTTGGGTGTAGATGGCATTTCTATGCCGTTTATCGTGTTAACAGGGCTGTTGATTATTATATGTATCATTTCAGCTTGGCAATGTATTCAAACCCGTGTCAAAGAATACATGATTGCATTTCTTATCCTTGAAACAACGTTGATTGGCGTGTTTTCAGCCCTTGATGTGATGTTGTTTTACTTCTTCTGGGAAGCCATGTTGATTCCGATGTACCTCATTATTGGTGTTTGGGGTGGTAAAAACCGAATTTATGCAACGCTGAAATTCTTTCTTTATACGCTTGCAGGCTCTGTATTGATGTTGGTTGCTTTGCTGGCCATGCATTATGAAGCTGGCGGCACCTTTAGCATGCTTGCTTTTATGGACTACCCTTTTGATTTCACTTGGCAGGTTTGGATTTTCTTAGCTTTCTTTATTGCTTTTGCTGTGAAAGTGCCGATGTGGCCAGTGCATACTTGGCTGCCCGATGCCCATACCGAAGCACCGACAGCGGGTTCAGTGATTCTGGCGGGTATTTTATTGAAAATGGGCGCATATGGTTATTTGCGTTTTTCTCTGCCTATGCTGCCTGATGCTTCGCAATACTTTGCGCCGATGATGATTGGCTTGAGTTTGGTGGCCATTGTTTACATCTCTCTTGTTGCCATGATGCAAAGAGACATGAAACGTTTGATTGCTTATTCATCTATTGCCCACATGGGTTTTGTTACTTTAGGTACATTTGTATTTACACAACAAGCACTTGAAGGTGCGGTGATGAACATGATTTCGCATGGTTTTGTTGCCGCAGCGCTCTTTTTATGTGTTGGTGTAATGTATGATCGGCTTCATTCACGTGAAATTGGTGATTATGGTGGTGTTGCCAATGTGATGCCTGTCTTTGCTGTTGTGATGTTGTTTTTCTCTATGGCAAATGTTGCTCTACCAGGTTCATCAGCATTTATTGGTGAAATTATGGTGTTGATTGGCACCTTTGCGGCAGATCCAACCAGCTTAAGCATTTCTGCAAAATGGGTGGCCATGGCTGCGGCAATCAGCGTTGTTTTGTCGGCCTGTTATACATTGTGGATGTACAAACGCGTCATTATGGGCGATCTTATTAAAGATTCGGTGCGCTCGATGTCTGATATGTCGTTTCGTGAGTTTGGTATGTTTATACCACTTATCATGTTAACCCTTTGGGTGGGCTTTTACCCTGTTCCTGTCTTAGATTTATTGCATGAATCTGTGGCACATTTGATTGAACAATCTACAACAAGCAAGTTAGATGCTGCCGCAGCATTGATAGAGCATTCAACGGCGTTTAACGCCGCAACACATTGAGGTTAAATAGACATGGCTGAAGTAGTTTTCCCCTTCCCATTTCCAGAGCATTTGGATCTCATTCTCCCTGAAATCATTCTAGCAGTGATGGGTATGGTGGCTTTGTTGATGAGTGTTTTTCTCTCTTCATCACGCCAATATATTGTGGCTTGGACATCCATACTCACTTGTATTGCTGTTGCAGCAGCGGTGTTGAATGTTTCAGCATCTGAGGCAACGATGACGTTTTATGGTTATTTTGTCTTGGATGACTTTGCTGCATACGCAAAATTATTGATGATTACGGCCACCGTATTTGCAATGTTTTTGTCTTTAAATTATATCAAAGATGAAGCGAATGTCGGCGAGTTTTATACACTGATGTTGTTTGCTTTATTGGGGCTGATGTTGATGGTCTCGGCAACCAATTTTGTGGTGATGTATTTGGGTCTTGAGTTGATGGCACTATCTGTTTATGTGTTGGTGGGTTATCAACGCGATGTTTTGCGTTCAACGGAAGCGGCACTTAAGTATTTCATTTTAGGTGCCTTGTCCTCATGTATGTTGTTATATGGTATTACCTTCCTGTATGGGAGTACAAGCAGCTTTATGTTTGTAGAAATGGGTTCAGCGATATCAGCCAGTGGTGAAGATCAAAGGTTAGCCATCCTGACGGGTATGTTGTTTGTGTTGGCAGGTTTATCGTTTAAAATATCTGTTGCACCGTTCCACATGTGGACCCCCGATGCTTATGAAGGCGCGCCAACACCTGTGACTGCATTTATGTCTGTTGCCCCTAAAGTGGCAGGTCTTGTCGTGTTTATGCGCATTGTGGTGGATGTGTTGCCCAGTCTGCAAGCGGAATACACTACACTTATCACCTTCCTTGCTGTGCTTTCCATGGCCGTAGGTAATATTGCCGCGATTGCCCAGCGCAGCATCAAACGTATGTTGGCTTATTCAACGATTGGTCATGTTGGTTTTATTCTGTTGGGTTTGATTGCTGGTACGGCAGATGGTTATGCAGGTATTTTGATATATATGACCATTTACCTCTTTATGACCATGGGTGTGTTTGGGGTTATTATTCTGATGCGCCGTGATAATATTCAAGGTGAATTGCTTGATGACTTTGCAGGTTTATCCAAGGTGCGGCCTGGATATGCGCTGATGATGGGTCTTTTGATGTTCTCCATGGCAGGTATTCCATTTCTAGGTGGATTCTGGGCCAAATATGTGGTCTTTATCGCAGTGATTGAGTCAGGGCATATCATTTTGGCTACGCTGGGTGTGTTGTTCTCAGCCATTGGTGCATTTTATTATATTCGCATTGTTAAATACATGTATTTTGATGAAGAACGTGTGGCCTTTAATTTTTCAAAAAGTTTACCTTTGCAAGCCACTGTATTGTTTTCAACGCTAGTGATTGTTGCTATAGGTTTATACCCTGAACCAGTGATGGTTATTTGTCGGCAAGCACTTGCTGGGCTTGTTTAAGTTCTGATTGTTACATTTAACCTGGCAGAAGTTAAATCTTCTGTCGGGTCTTTTTTTATAAGGTGAAAAAATGACTAAAGATGTGATGCTATTAGCACTGTATTGTGGGCTAATCTTTTTCTTATCTCATCAGCCAAGCCTGCCTATGCCTTTGGGGTTTCCGCATCAAGATAAATTGGTTCATGGTTTGGCCTATGCCATCATGGGACTACTTGCTTGGCGCACGTTTAAGAACAGACCAGTATCACGTTTGACTGTGTTTGTTTTAGCTGTCTTGTTTTGTGGTTTTTATGGTGCTTCCGATGAATTTCACCAATCCTTTATTGTGGGTAGAGATTCAGATATTTGGGATTGGTTTGCCGATACCACGGGTGCTATTTTAGCTGTGTCATTGCTGACTTGGCGAGCTCATAAAACATGATTGCAGGTGTTGATGAAGTCGGGCGTGGCCCACTTGCAGGGCCAGTTGTTACAGCAGCGGTGATTTTATCACCCCATGACCCCATGCTGGGTCAATACCGTGATTCCAAACGGGTATCTGAAAAGAAACGCCTGAAAATTTATCATCATCTTTGCCGCCATGCGGTGAGTTATGCTGTTGCACAAGCCAGCTTAGAAGAGATTGAAACATTGAATATCTTGCATGCCACCATGGTCGCCATGAAAAAGGCAGTATTGGCTTTGCATATCATGCCTTCAAGTGTTGTGGTTGATGGCAATCGTGTTCCCGAATCTATGCCAGTGCCTACTACAGCTGTGATTGGTGGTGATGATAGTGTGCAAGAGATTGCAGCAGCATCCATTATTGCAAAAGTGGTAAGAGACCGATTGATGCGAGCTTATGATTTTAAATACCCAGAGTATGGGTTTGCGCAGCATAAAGGTTATGGCACAAAAGTGCATATGGAGGCATTAAACAAATATGGTGTAAGTGTTATTCACCGCAAAACATTTGCCCCAATTGCCAAGTTGCTTGTTTAAACATCAACCAAGACGGTAGACCTTACATTGACACTATACACACAGCAATGTTACGGTTGATACAAAACATGGACGAATCCCAAAGATGAATACCTTTCACTACATTGATGATAATGTGTTGCTGCTTGAATTATTTGAAGCAATTATAGATAATAATAGTCAACGCGCCATGACGTTTTCCTGCCCCTTGGAATACATAAGCTATAGCGAAAGCCCAGCCTATGAGGCTCCGATTGCCATCTTCACCGATGTTCAAATGCCAGGTTTGAGCGGCTATGCATTGATTGATAAAATCAGACAACGCTTTCCGCAACAAAAATTCGTTACCCTTTCGGGTTTTGATGAGACACAACAAGATGGGCACAAGTTTGCATGCATGCATATCCATAAACCTTTCAATCCCAATGCATTGGAAAGAATCATGAAAATATTAACCTACTGTGATCAGGCTGGTGCTGAAACAGCTGGCGAAACCTGTAAGCAGCTTCATGACCACGAACGTTGTATGGATGGTGAATGGCGTTGTCCTCAACAGGAAAGGTGTTCAGCGCAAACAAGATGATTGTTACGTAGCCCTATGTGTTTGCATTGTTTATTAGAGGCGCGTTAAAATATGAAGTGAAAAAGCATAGCGCAGGCCAATAAAAAGTTTAGCATACTGCAAGATTATGGAAGGGCTGGGGAGTAACCATGCCGTTTGAACAGCAAGAACAATTGCTCGGAAGAGCGCTTTATATTTGCCAACGTTTGGATTTAAAGGCTTTTGAACAATCACAACGCTTGGCAACAAACCCACTCATGGTACGTGCGGGTAGTCAAGGCATGGCTGCTTTGTTTCGATATGGTGTGGTGGTGTTGTTTGGGTTAAATACCATTGAAGAGGTTTCTTTTCTCAATGACATCAAAAGTTTCGCCACCGACACTTTTGATGATTATGAGGCAGAAGAGGTCAATC
This sequence comes from Ghiorsea sp., assembly GCA_021772875.1. GTDB lineage: Bacteria > Pseudomonadota > Zetaproteobacteria > Mariprofundales > Mariprofundaceae > Ghiorsea. The sequence goes on from JAJFLD010000038.1 coordinate 5,058, forward strand.
TTTCTCTTAGTTCAACCACGCCTGAAGATAACAATAGCCATTATATTGAACTGGATGCATTTAATATTGAACGCTTGCAAGTGGTTGCCAGTGTCTTGGCAAAAAGTGTGATTCTTGCGCATTACGAATCAGAAGTGACGCAGACTTTTGAAAGCATTGAACCGTTGGCGCAAAGTTTACAGCAGGGCAATAGCCATGCTCATGGCGGCAAACAGCTGCTGGCACATATTGGTGATGTGTTGATGATTCAAGGGCGCATGGTGGGGCGTGTTGAGGTGAGTGATAAACCTGAATTGTTGTGGGAAGAACCTCAATATGAACGTTTACACAAACGTATGGCAGAGGAATATGAATTGATAGAACGCCATCGCTCATTGGAGCGGAAATTGGATTTGGTGTCCAAAACAGCAGAAACATTACTTGGCCTTTTGCAAAACCAACGCTCGCATCGGGTGGAGTGGTATATCGTTATTTTAATTGTGATTGAAGTGTTTCTCACACTTTATGAAATGTGGGGCAAACACTTGCTTGCATAAGATGCCAGAGACTTCTTGTTTTGCCACAGATTATCAGCAAGCTCGGCAGGCATTCTTTCATGCCTGCCAACACCTTAATCTCAAGCCCAAATCATATGCCCACCCTCATACAGGTCCGAATGGTGAAAGCTTAACCACGGATGTGGTGTGGCTGGGCAACAGCCAAGCGCAAACGGTGCTGGTGATGCTCTCGGCCACACATGGTGTGGAAGGTTTCTGTGGTTCAGCGGCGCAAGTCGATTTCCTTATCCATTACAAAACATTGCCTCCAGACGTTGCTGTTTTGTTGGTGCACGCAGTGAACCCATATGGGTTTGCTTGGTTGCGCCGCGTTGATGAAGCTGGTGTTGATCTTAATCGTAATTATGTTGATTTTTCACAACCTTTGCCGCGCAATGATGGTTACAGTGCTTTGGCTGATGTTATTGTACCACCCACACTTCACCAACAAGCTTTGAAGCAATGTGATGCCACGCTTGCACATTATCAGCAGATTCATGGTGATGAGGCCTATGAAAAAGCACTGTCTTCGGGGCAATATACACATGCCAATGGCTTGTTTTATGGCGGACAACAACCTTGTTGGTCGCGCATCACTTGTGAGACGATTATGGCTGAATTTCAATTGACAGCGCGCAAAAGAGTTGCTGTGATTGATTTTCATACGGGGTTGGGCCCTTGGGCATATGGTGAGCCGATTTGTGATCATATCCCTTCATCATTGGGCGCAAAGTTAGCCAGACTTTGGTATGGCAGTGCTGTTACCGAACCCGCACTTGGCACATCCTCATCAGTCGCTAAATATGGTTTGTCCGATTTTGGTTGGATGCATGTATTGGGCGATAAGCTGGTATTCATAGCGCTTGAATTTGGCACGGATAGTTTTGAAAATATGAAGCAGGTATTACGTGCAGACCATTGGTTGCATGCCCAATGCCAAGTGAATTGGGCAGATGAACAAACGCAAATGATAAAAGCTGATATTCGCCAACACTTTTATCCTACATCCATGGCGTGGCAGGAAAAAGTATTACGCCGCTCACGCGAATGCATAGCGCAAGCGATAACAGGGCTCACAGCAGAGATGTGAACTTAAAGCATGGCTTATAAGAGCCGCTTGAAGTTAAGGCAGCATAAGTTTCATTCATTTAGGTACCTTTTGTTTTGCTGGGTGTCATTTAGCCATTGCGCATCATTTCGATGCGGCGGATAAAGTCTTGAAGCACTATTTTGTAGAGCTCACCTTTGAGTACTTTATCTTCCACACCTTGGTCAATATTGGGGTTGTCGTTGATTTCGATAACAAAGACACCATGATCATTTTGTTTTAAATCTACACCATAAAATCCGCTGCCAATCAATGCTGCGGCTTTGAGTGCCAAGTCGACCACATCTTGCGGTGCATCTTCGACAGGCATGGTTGCAAAACCACCAGCAATGGCAGAGCCGTCGGCTTTGTGGTTTACAATCTGCCAATGGCCACGTGATTGTTTATATTGGCAGGCAAAAATAGCTTTGTTATTTAAAATACCAATACGCCAATCATAGGCGGTATACATAAATTCTTGGGCTAAAATGATACGAGAACGAGAAAAGAGTTGTTTGGCTGCATCCAACACCTGCTGACGTGTTTCAGCCTTAAACATACCACGTGAGAATGAACCATCAGGAATTTTTAACACCATGGGGTAACCCAGTTCCATCTCCAATCCTGAAGCGACATGTTCATCGAAACGATAGCGGTTCAAAGGTATGGTTTTGGGTGTGGGAAGATTTTGTGCGGCCAAGCGCTCCCACATATAAACTTTGTTGGTACAACGAATAATGGATTTGGCATCGTCGAGCACGGGCATACCTTCGGCTTCGGCCTTGCGAGCAAAGCGAAAAGTATGATCATCAATGGCAGTTGTTTCGCGAATAAACAAAGCATCAAATTCGGTTAGTCGGCGGTAGTCTTTTTTCTGAATGAGCGTGACATTCATACGTAGATTCTTGCCAGCTTTGATAAAGCGTTCGAGTGCATTCATGTCCGAAGGCGGCAGTTTCTCTGAAGGGTTATAAAGAATAGCCAAATCATAAAGTGCGGGTTTTCGGTTTTCTATGCGTTTGCGGCGTGGCACACGGGCATAACTGCGCAGGCTAGCTTCAAAGAAATCAGCCAAAGAAGTTGTCACCTGATGTAGACCCATGGGTTTGATATGGTGAATCCGCCATGTTTGGCCAGGAGTAATTTTAAGTTTAAGCAAAGGATAACGAAATACATCAAACAGCTCTGCTGCTAAACGACCAAACCTAGAATCATCACAATAACCAAAAAACACATGCAGCTCAAATGCCTCTTCTGGCGGTTCGGCGAGACGATTGATGGTTTTGGTTAACAAATGCTCTAATTCAGGCAGTGAAAAAGCGTATAAGCTTTGACGGGATAAATCGATAATATCAGCCACTGTAGGCATAGGCATATCATTGCGGGCTTCGGCAAGTAATGAGCAGTAGTAACCACCACTGAGGTAAGTGTAGTGGTGGCAAAGGTTGATGATGCGGTTGGGTCGTTTCTGTGGCACAGCTTTTTTGGTTAAATAATCATTGGCTGAGACAATGGCTATGCCTTCAATATCCCATTGCCAATCTTTTGGACTATCAATGATTACAGTATGACGGACGGGCATGATGAAACATCTCCTTGGGATAATAAAATCGTAGCGTATTGTCGGCTGGAACCGTAAAAACGCATGCGCTCAAATTCTTTGCGTGTAACAGGAATACCAAAACAGGTTGTTTCACTTTGCCCTTCTTGGTGATCAATGAATGGCTCGTGGATATAAATAAACCGTTTATCAAAACCACTCACCACCACCCAGTGCGGTGATTTGTCACCAGTAAGTCGATAGGCGCTAATCAATACCACAGCAATAGACCCGCGACGAAAACTTTCTTCCATATCAAAGAGTGAGAGGTGATGTTCAAGCAAAGGGATGCTGAGCTGTTTCATTTCGGCCAAGAAATCTTCTTGCACGATGCGAATAACTTCGCGTTTTTCCTCATTACGCACGGAATCTATAAACATCACAGCATCAGCGGGTGTATACACTTTAGCGCGTAAACCTCTGTGCACGGCCGAAAGTGCTAGGCCAAATGGGCTACAGCCACCATGACCTGAGGTCATAAAAATACTCGTAGCTTCACGCCAAATGCGTAGTTCCATATGCCTGCTTAATTCTAGGCTGGGGTCTAGCGATTTCATGGCCATCATCATTGCAGCTGGCCCGCAGGTAAATTCCAAGGTTTGACCATAATAAGGCACGGGACTGCTATCGGCAGCCAGATGAGGAGCCAAAGCTTTTTCCATGCGAATGGCGGCGGCATGATCTTCGTAATAATCAGGATAAATATCGAAATCGTGGTAACCGTGGTTACGATATAAAGTTATCGCTGCGAGGTTGTGGACGTGTACTTCCAAACGCATGGATACCACATCGTGTAATAAGGCATCATTCTCACAGGCATCAAGCAACATGGCAGCGATACCTCGACCACGCGACTCAGGCGCAGTGGCCAAAGAATAGAGCCTGGCCATGGAGGTGTTTTGGTGGAATAAAACAAGGCTATAACCAAGTAGCTTGCCAGCTTCAACGCATACCAAGAGTGATGCTTTACCTTTGGTGATGAAATGGCGGAAACTACGTTCGGAAAGTTTATCAATGTCAAAACAACGTTGCTCAAGGGAGACGAGCTCGACAAGATCGGAAATATGGGCTGGGCGAATCATGCGTTAGGGTAAAAAATATGAATCATAGGCAAATGCTGGAACTGTGTAGTTTTATAGTCAACTGGAATCAA
>JAJFLD010000039.1 GCA_021772875.1 Ghiorsea sp.
CCATCGCTCTAATTCATCTTGTTTATCATTAGCATACGCTGCCCCAACAAATGCACCAATAGAGCTGCCCGCTACAATGCTGGGTTTAATGCCCAATTCTTCTAGCGCTTTTAACACGCCAATATGCGCCCAACCACGTGCTGCACCACTGCCTAAAGCTATACCAACTTTGATATTTGAATCTGCTAAAGTATTCATATCATCTCACCAATACATAATAGGATGCCAACACTTCACTCAGCGAAACTTAAAAAGGCACCACTTGACCATCAAACGCAACAAAAGCACCCAAATCATATTGATCAACATTTGCAATCACATTTGTCATGCCTGCCACAGATGTTGCCACATCAATCAAGCCTGTTTGGTGGGTCATATCGGTGGTCACCCAGCCTGGATGCAGCGTTATCACTTCAACACCTAAAGGTTCAAGATCGACAGCCATCGATTTTGACACAATCACCAACGCCGCTTTCGCAGCGCGATAAGCATAAGCACCACCGCTGGTATTATCTTCGCTTGACCCCATTTTTGAGCTCAAATTGGCGATGGTTCCTTTGGCCTTGATCACCTGCTTACGAAGTTGCTGCACCACGCGCAAAGGGCCAAGGCAATCTACATTAAATACATCCAACATCGCTTCAGAAGTAATCTTGTCTAAGCTTTGTCCATTTTTATATGGGCCATAAATACCTGCGTTATTGATCAACAGATCAATACTGTTTGGAAAACCTAGTCCATCGGCATCAAAATCCTGACTCACATCCAAAGCAATGGTGTGAAGTTTATCCGATTGAATCGTGGCCAAACCTGCCAAATCACTGCGGTAACACGCCCACACTTCATGACCCAAAGTTAAATAATGTTGCACAAAACCAAGCCCTAAGCCGCGATTGGCTCCTGTAATAACAACATTCATGATTCATCCCCTCTATACTGTAATGCTTCAGCAATGTGTACTGCTGAAACCTGATTTTTGGCGGCCAAATCGGCAATGGTGCGCGCAACCTTTAAAACACGATGATAACTGCGTGCGGATAAACCAAAACGATTCAAGGCGGTGGTCAAAAGCGCTGCACCTTCTGCATCTGGCTTGGCGTGTTGCTCCAAAGCTGTAGGCAGCAATCGCGCATTCACAATGCCTTCGCCTTGCCTAATATATTGCCGCGCTCTGGCTGCCAACACACGTTTTTTCACCACCGCCGATGATTCACCCGCCTTCATTTGGGTTAATTCTTGGTGCTCAACAGGTGGCACATGAATGCGAATATCAAATCTATCCAACAATGGGCCAGAAATACGCGTAGTGTAACGTTGAATTTGCGCCAACGAGCAGCGGCATGGTTTGCTTGCATGCCCCCAATAACCGCAAGGGCAAGGATTCATAGCACCAACCAGTTGAAACTCAGCAGGAAAAGTTAAGGTGTCTGCCGCCCGCGCAATGCTCACCGTGCCGCTTTCCAATGGCTGACGCAACACTTCCAATACAGGCCGTTTAAATTCAGGCAATTCATCTAAAAACAACATGCCAAACAACGCTTTTGAAACTTCGCCGGGTTTTGGTATTTGCCCGCCACCAATCATCGCCACATCTGATGCAGAATGATGTGGGCTACGAAAAGGAGGAACCGAAGACATGGGCGAACGTGTATGTTCGCCTGCAATGCTGTAAACACGCGCCACAGCCAAACGTTGAGCTGCGGTGAGTGGCGGCATAATGCCTGGCATTCGCGCTGCCAACATGCTTTTGCCCGAACCTGGTGGCCCGCTCATCAACAAATGATGGCCGCCAGCCGCCGTGATTTCCAAGGCTCTGCGTGCCTGATGTTGCCCGCGTACATCTTTTAAATCAGGAGTCTCTTCATCCTTTGTAAGCAACATATCCAGTTCAGTGGCGGGCTTTAACAAACGTTTGCCACTCAAATGTGCGGCAACATCAAGTAAATTATACGCTGTCAATACTTGCAATCCTTCAACCACACTGGCTTCTTCGGCATTGGCCTCAGGCACAATCATGCTTTCAAAACCCTGATTTTGCGCAAAAATTGCCAACGGCAAAACACCACTCACAGGATTTAAACGACCATCCAAGGCCAATTCGCCTACCATGAACGGTAAGTTTTTGGGGTTTTCAAAACCATCTTCAATACGAATTTGTCCTGATGCCAACAGTAACCCGATGGCCACGGGCAAATCAAAATAAGAACCATCTTTGCGTTTGTCTGCGGGCGCTAAATTGACAGTGATATGACGCAACGGAAATTCAAAATTCGAGTTCAACAATGCAGCCCTTACCCGATCTCTAGCCTCACGCACTGCCGCATCGGGTAAACCCACCAAACTCCAAGAAGGCATACCGCGCGATAAATCAACTTCGACATCAACAGCCTCAGCCTCAAGTCCACGAAGTGATGCGCTAGCTAATCGGGCTAACATGGTTCGTTTCCTCTAATCATAATGTGTCCAAAGCCTTAATACTTTTACTACGTTTTTTTCTTCAAGCACTTCATAAACCAAACGATGTTGAATATTGATTCTTCGTGAATAGGCGCCTTTTAAATCACCTACAAGTTTCTCGTAAGGGGGAGGGTTTTGGTAAGGGTTTTCTTTCAGAATATTTAACAATTTTAAAGCTTTGTTTTTCAAACCAGCAGCGGCCAGTTTTTTTGCATCTTTTTGGGCATGTTTTGCATACACCAATGTCCAGCTCACCAATCAAGCTCTTTCTTACACATTTCAACAGATTCATCCATGCTTTCGCGAATGGATTCACGCATACCAGGGATAGACAACAAATGCAGGGTTTCAGAAATCGAAGTCCAATCTTCTTCGGAAACTAAAACGGCATTGCCTCTTTTCCCTTTGATGGTAATCGGTTGATGTGTTTCTGCCGCCTCATCAATCAAGCTATAGAGTTTAGTTCTGGCTTCTGTAACATTAAGAATGGTCATCATAAACTCCTTTTAAAAAGTTATCGTACGTTAACACGTACGCTTTGCCAAGCTTTTTTTAACGATTAACCTTTCAACTGCGCTTCAAGTTTGGCAATACGTGCTTCCATGATTTGCAAATCTTCTCTTGCTTTGCGCAGCATGGCTTCTTGTACTTCCATGCGTTCATGGGTGACCACATCAAAATGCGATAATGCACCTTCTACAATGTTTTGAATTTGGGCTTCTGCACCCATCTTTACGCCACCAAGCATTTTAAAACCTGCTGCAATTTTCTCTGAAATATCATCCAATGTTTTTGCATCTACTGCCATGATTATTCTCCTTTCCTCTCTGTGTTTCCCCAACGCAGTGCACCGCCATCATCAACACCAATATGATCCATGATTCTATCCACCATAAAATCAACCAAATCATCCATAGATTTGGGCTGATGATAAAAACCAGGCATAGCCGGAATGATGCGCACACCCATCTTGCTTAAAGCCAACATATGCCCCAAATGAATTTCAGACAGGGGTGTTTCACGTGGCACAAGTACCAAATTTTTACGCTCTTTCATCATCACATCGGTTGCCCGCTCAATCAAATTACTTGAAGCGCCTGTGGCAATACGCGCCAATGAACCCATAGAACACGGCACCACCACCATATCCTGCATATCTGAAGATCCCGAAGCCACTGGCGACATCCAATCTTTATTGCCCCAACAAGTTAAGTATTTCACATCAATATCTAAGAAGTCTGCAATCTCTTGGGCCATGGTTTTCAAATCTGCCGACAAGATAAAATTGGATTCTTTATCTAATACCACCCGCGCAGCATCAGAAATCAGCAAATGAAGCTGTATTTCGCACTTTGCAAGCCGTTGAATCAACCTAAGTGCGTATGGCGCACCTGAAGCGCCTGTCATGGCGATAATAATGGGTTTATGTTGCTCTATAGTCATCATGCCATCCTATAAGCTAAAGCTTTCGCCAAAATACAGCCGACGTGCATCAGCATTATTGACAATATCATCGGCTGTACCTTGCACCAAAATCTCACCTTCAGTCATCAAATAGGCCCTATCACAAATGCTTAAAGTTTCTCGAACATTATGGTCGGTAATCAAAATACCATACCCTTTTTCGCGCAATTCTATGATAATGCTTTGAATGTCTTCAACAGCAATCGGGTCAACACCCGCAAACGGCTCATCAAGCAACACAAACTTTGGTTTGGTGACCAAACAACGCGCAATTTCAGTGCGTCGGCGCTGCCCTCCTGACAAGGTAAATGCTTTTTGCTCTTGCACTTCTTCTAAACCAAAATCTGCGAGCAAAGCATCGAGTTCTTCGTGAATTTGATGTTTAGGCATTTTTAAGGTTTCAAATATGGCCAATAAATTTTCGCGCACTGTAAGTTTACGAAAGACACTCGCCTCTTGCGGCAAATAACCAATACCTTTTCTTGCCCGCTGATACATAGGCATGCTGATAAGCGATTCACCATCAAGTGTGACATCACCCCCATCAGCTTCCACAAGCCCGCAAACCATATAAAAGCTTGTCGTTTTCCCCGCACCATTGGCACCCAGCAAACCCACACATTCGCCCGAGTACACATCCAAACTTACATCATGAACCACTGTTTTATGACCATAAACTTTTCGCAGCTTACGCGCAGATAAATGTGCAGGATTAATCATTTACGTTCTCCTCGAAAGTAAAATGAACTTGCCCGCCTTTTTGGTCATTGATAACTTTTGTATCTTTTGTTTTGATGTTGTAAGCAATATGTTCACCTTCAACCGTGCCTTGCTTGGATGTCATTTTCGCTTGACCAACCATCACCAACATATCCGAATCTGTATTAAAAGTAGCTGTATTTGCAGAGCCTTTGCTATCTGGTGTATCAATCACAACATTATCCATTGCGCGCACTTTCTTTAACGTTTTTTTACCCGTTTTATCATCTTGCTGATACCAAACACGCATTTGATTTGCTTTTAATATCATATCATCACGTTTGACCACAACATGACCAAAAAAATCTGCCCGCTGCTCGCCCTCTATCAATTCAAAACGATCTGCATCGACTGTCATGGGTGCTGCCAGCACATCATTTGTAACCATAAGCAATAAAATTATTATCCATGTTTTCATTGGTTTTCCTCAATGCTCATATGCACGCCCTGCAACACCTGTACTTTTTCTTCAGTGCGGAAAATTCGCAAATCTTTACCTGATATTCTCATGCCTTCTTGCTTTAATACAAATGTATCAGCAACAATAACTTCACCTTTTTCATCAAAATAATCAAGCGTTTCACTACTTAAATCCCATGTTTGATAACCAGCCAACACATTGCCTTTGAAATGCATAACTTTATTTGTTTTATCATATATACCTTGGTGCGCTCGAATAGGCATTTTGTCACCATTTTCAGCAAACAAATCAATGACAGGGTTCTTCAATAAAACTTTTGTCTCTTGTTCTTTGGCCGAATCTGCCTGCAATCGCCAAACCAATCTATCTCCGTCATATTCTGTCATGTCTGGGTTGGCCACAGTAGTACCTACCTGAATGGCAACTGCATTGATGATTTGTTCGATGCCTTGTTTGGCTGTTAACATCAAATACCCAGCATAAACAACACTGCCTATACTCAAAGCCAGAAATGCCCATTTGAGCCCCGTGAGTTGCGTGCCTAACACGTTGAAGTTTCTACCACCCACAGTCTTGCGGCGTGAGACCATATGCTTCTTCAATAATACTTGGCCAACCACCGTTGGCTAAAATCAAACCTTCACACAACTGTCGCACCGCACCATGCCCACCATCAAATGAAGCTACCCAAGCTGCTTTGAGCAATACGCCTGTGTAAGCGTTTTGTGGTGCGGTTTGCAAACGGCACTGGCGCATAGCTGGTAAATCAATCACATCATCACCCATATAAGCACAGTCTTCAGGAGAAATGCCTGCTTGTTTACATAATGTTGTAAGGCCATCTGCTTTACGAAGGCTGCCTTGAATGACATATTGAATGCCCAAGTCTGCCGCTCTATGGGCCACAACTTTAGATTTTCTACCTGTCAAAATAGCGACTTCAATACCCGCTCTTTGCAGCATTTTTATGCCGTGGCCATCCCGCACATTAAAGTTCTTAATTTCATCACCAGTATCGGTCATGGTCACATGCCCTTCTGTGAGCACACCATCCACATCTAGCACTAACATCTTAATACCTTTGGCAAGCTCTAATGGAAACGTTTGCTTGGCACTCATGCAATACCTGCCTGTAATAAGTCGTGAAAATGGACTACTCCAATCAAGGTACCTGCTTTGTTGGTCACAAACAATACGGTAACCTTCTTTTCCTCCATCAAACGCACTGCTTCAGTGGCCAAATGATTCTCCTCGATTGTTTGTGGATTTCTGTGCATGACGCTTTCTACGGCAACACTCATATCTACCTGTCCATCTTGTTGTAAAATACGGCGCAAATCACCATCGGTTAAGCATCCTTCAAGTTTACCCATTGAACCCACTGCTGTAATACCTAAGCGATAGCTACTCATAGTAAAAATAGCATCTGATAAGTGTGCCTCTGGGGCCACAATAGGTATTTTATCACCGGCATGCATAACATCTGCTACAGACATCAAACGTCTACCCAAGCTGCCTGCTGGATGCACACGCGCAAAATCTTCAGGCTGAATACCACGATGTTTTAACACCACAACTGCCAAGGCATCACCAAGCGCAAGTGTGGCTGTTGTTGAAGCTGTTGGCGCTAAATTCATAGGACAAGCCTCTATCGTCACAGGGATATGTAAAACATAATCAGCGTGTTTTGCCAACGTTGAGGTTTTTCCACCTGTCATCGCAATAATAGGCGTACCCAAACGTTTAATCGTGGGTAATAAACCACACACTTCATCCGTCTCACCACTATGCGATAAGGCCAACACCGCATCATCCGCTGTAATCATACCCAAATCACCATGCTGTGCCTCTGCTGCATGGACAAAAAAAGCAGGTGTGCCGGTTGAAGCAAATGTTGCAGCAATTTTACGCGCAATAATACCAGACTTACCCATACCAATGATAACCAGCTTGCCTTTGAGATTAAGTATAAGTGATGCCGCAGCAACAAAGGCATCATCAATGGTCTTTTTTTGTAGCTCTAAAGCATCAATTTCAATATCCAGCACTTTTACTGCTTGGGCAATCCACGTATCTTTATTTTCTTCATTCATATTCATATTATCCCCACTTACCTGACTTTTGTCCCCGCAATGCCATCATCCGCAACATTTCTTTGGCCTTCACATGAAAAGCGCTCATTTCATTTTTTGCAACTGGATTTGCAGACTTATGCTTTATTTTAAGTGGGTTAATCGCTCTTCCACGTGATCTAAATTCGAAATGTAAGTGCGGCCCTGTTGCTAAACCACTCATACCTACGTAACCAATCACCTGCCCTTGTTTAACGTATGAACCCTGGCGGATACCTTTACCATACTGGCTCATATGGGCGTATGCTGTGCTATGAATGCCATTGTTGTGTCTGATCTCTATAAACCGACCATAACCACCCTTCCAACCTTTAAAGATGACCTTACCATCACCGATAGCTCGAATAGGTGTGCCACTTTTAGCTGCATAATCAACGCCACGGTGTGCACGGGTATACCCCAAAACAGGGTGTTTCCGTGATGATGTAAAACGCGATGATATGCGTGAATATTTGACAGGTGATTTCAAATACGTCTTTCTAAGGTTGCGGCCTTCTTCATCATAATATTCTATATCACCATTTTTATTTTCATAACGTATGCCTGTATAAACATAACCACGATTTATAAACTCTGCAGCCAAGATTTTGTAGCCTACACGTTTACCCTCATCATCAAATGACTCTTCATACATCACCTTAAAAGAATCGCCTTTGCGTAAATCTCGCGCAAAATCAATGTCCCAAGCAAAGATATCAACAAGTTGCATCGTTAAAGCATCTTCTAAACCCGCTTTAGCAGCGTCCCAAAACAAACTATCTTGAATCGTAGCTTCAACAACGCTAATACGAGGAAAGAGTTTTCGTTCTTTAACATCAGCCGTCCAAGGTTCACCAAGTTTATTGGTTAAAACCAGCTTTTCATGTGCACTGATTTGATAAGAAACTTGTATACTATCCTTAAAATCTTTTCTTTTAAATTCATGGCCAATATGAATATTTTTTAGCGGATAAACATCTTTGGAAACCTGAATCATGTTCGCCGCTTCTGTGGCAGGAAACCCTAATTTACTTAAGACAATACCTGTGGTTTCCCCAGCTTTTACCCGCTCAATATACTGCTTTGGCTTGATGTCATCCCTATTGGTTTGTAACCATTCTTGGTGTACAACAGCATCACTAGGTTTGCTGGCATTGCCATTCACAGCTGCCAATATCATGGTCAACACGAGTAAGCTGAACGTAAAAAATATTACGCTCTTTTTAGTATAGTTTTTCAATGCCCCTGGACTCAAGATGTTTTCATCTTTCTTGTCGCAGGCGTTGTAGCACTGCATCTAAATCTTGTTTATGTTGATAATTAATTTTCAATTCACCCGACCCATCTTTTTTCTTTTTTAAAGAAACGCTCATGCCTAAAACACGTGTCATCTCTTCTTCTAAAGCCAAAACATCACTTGATATATTTGATGTTTCTTCTTTTTTAGGTGTAGAAGCTTTTTTTGCTTCCCTTTCCATTTGTCGTGCACTCCAACCTTTCTCTATACATAATTTAGCGAGCTGAATAGCGGCAATGGATTCTAACCCCACCAGTGGGCGAGCGTGTCCCATATTGAGTTTACGCTCTTCCAACATCATTTGTATTACATTGGGCAATTGCAGTAAACGAATCAGATTACTCACTTGTACACGTGAGACACCTATGCTTTCAGCAACTTGTTGTTGGGTATAATTAAACTCGTCCATCAATCGCCGATAAGCCCTTGCTGATTCAACCGCGGTTAAATCATCCCGCTGTTCATTCTCAACAATCGCTAGTTCTAACGCTTGTAAATCATCAACATCGCGTACTACAGCTGGGATTTCTTTTAATTTTGCAATCTGTGATGCTCGCCAGCGACGCTCACCAGCAATCAATTCATAACCATCACCTTGTGGTCGAATAAGAATAGGCATCAATACACCATCACGTCGAATCGATTCTGCCAATGCATTCATCTCATCTTGATCAAAGTGGGAACGCGGCTGGTATTGATTAGGCTTTATTTTTGTTATCGCAATGAGTGTTGCTTGTGCCAACACTTCAGGGGTAGGTTTGTCTCCCAATAAAGCATTTAACCCTCTTCCCAAAGCTTGTCTCTTTTGTGGTGTTTTCATTCATCCCTCGTTTTTCCCTCATTTCAATTCTGCGACATTCTTAAGCCGCAATCGCCTCTCGTTGCATCAATTCTTGGGCTACTTGGAAATATGCCTGCGCGCCTTTTGAGCGTAAATCATGATACATCACAGGAACACCATAACTTGGTGCTTCAGATAAGCGAACATTTCTAGGTACTATCGCCTCATACACTTGCGCGCCAAAATACTCTCGAACATCCTTTTCCACCTGCATAGATAAATTGTTTCGCCTATCTACCATGGTTAATAAAATACCTTCCACCTCTAAATTTTTATTCAGATTTGCACGTACACGGCGAATAGTATCCATCAACTGGCTCAGCCCCTCCATAGCATAAAACTCGGTTTGCAAGGTAATCAAAACCCGATCTGATGCTGTGAGCGCATTTATAGTTAACATATTCAAGGCTGGTGGGCAATCAATGATGACATAATCAAAAGGCTCTCCAGTATATGATTCAAGATGTGTATACAATGCGCGTTCTCTATTCTCTTGATTCACCAGCTCAACTTCAGCACCCGATAAATCTATAGTAGCAGGCACCAAATATAGGCCCTCGCATGTAGTCTCTATGATTGCTTCAACCAGCTCCCCACGTTGACCAAGTAAATCGTACATACCAACACCAACAGCATCTTTATCCACACCCAAACCCGATGTTGTATTCCCTTGAGGGTCCAAATCAAGAACCAAAACACGTTTATCCAAGGCCGCCAATGAGGCTGCTAAATTAATCGTTGTTGTGGTTTTCCCAACGCCACCTTTTTGATTTGCTATAGAAAAAACAGGCCCTATATTTTTATGTTTCACGTGAAACACCTCCCTGTGCAAACGCATGTTTTTTATAACAAGCAATGCGTTGTAGACCTTTAGTTTTTGAATCAGAAACCATATCCCAACCATCAACATGTGGTAACAATATTTCATTTGGCACCGACAACACAGCTGTGCCACCTTCAACGATATGTTTATCACACATGCCTATAAGTGTCTCCACGTCCGACACCGCTCTTGCAACACAAACTGTCGCATTTAATGGTTCTAAATCATGGATATCAGCATCATACGCCTTCCCCTTTAAACCAAGCTTACGAATCACATGTCGAATAAACTCTGTTCGTTTCTTTCTCCGCTCCACCAAGATAGCGCTAATATCCTCTCTATGAATGAGCAATGGAATACCTGGAATACCCATACCACTTCCTATATCAAGCACGATTGCATCTTTAGCAATCCATTGACTTAGAGCAACTGAAGGATCAATAAATCTAGAATAAAAAATATTCATATCTTTGATCGATGTTAAATTAAGAACCTTTCTAAATTTAAGGACCTCATCACAATATTTTTTTTGTGCTTCATCCATTTACTTTTATCCGAGATTGCCCCTTCAACCAAATCATCATACAACTCATCGATGCTGGTGTAACACCAGAAATTCGAGATGCTTGACCAAGATTATTGGGTCGCGAAGCAGTGAGTTTTTGTCTGACTTCGGTACTTAGCCCAAGTACTTTTTCATAATCTAAATCGTGAGGAATTAAAATAGCTTCTAGATTTGCAAACTTATCAACTTCTAACTGTTGCTTATCCAAGTAACCATCGTAGTGCAATAATGCCTTGAGTGAAGCAATGTCACGCGGATTTAAATCCCCTAATCCCAACAAAGGAAGAACCTTATCAACTTCAACATCTGCCCGATGACAATAGGCTGACACAGCCATACCTTGATTAGGGGTAGGAAGATCCTTTTCATCTAAAATATCACGCCATTTTTTACCTGAGCCAATTGTTGTAGATTCCATCTGATATTGAGCGCGTGCAAACAACTCCAATCTCTTTTCTATTTTTCCCTTCCATGCATCATTTAATAAATGAAGATGCATAGCTGCCTGAGAGAGGCGAATATCTGCATTATCCTCTCTTAATTTTAGCCTGAATTCTGCTCTCGAAGTAAACATACGATAAGGTTCACTGACACCTTTATGCACAAGATCATCAACCATAACACCTATGTATGATTCTGATCTAGTAGGTACCCACTCATCCAAACCGAGTGCTTTTGAAGCGGCATTAATACCTGCAAGCAAACCTTGAGCCGCTGCTTCCTCATATCCTGTAGTGCCATTAATTTGCCCTGCATGAAATAAACCAGAAACTTTTTTACATTCCAATGTGGGGCGAAGCTCTGTGGGGTCAATATAATCATATTCAATTGCATACCCAGGGCGAATAATATTTACATGCTCTAGCCCTTGAATAGATCGTAAAAATTCCCACTGCACATCAATTGGCAATGACGTAGAAATACCATTTGGGTATACTTCCGCATGATCATCACCTTCAGGTTCTAAAAATATTTGATGACTATCTTTATCAGCAAAACGAACAATTTTATCTTCTATGCTTGGGCAATAACGAGGGCCTTTGCTTTCAATTTGACCAGAAAACATAGGTGAGCGCTCTAAATTTTCCCTGATGATATCATGCGTCTTTGCATTCGTTCGTACAATTGCACAATTTTCTTGGTCTTGTCTCACCATATCATTCAAAATAGAAAACGGCACTGCACTAGTATCCCCAGGCTGCATTTCTAAATTATCCCAATCAATGGTTCGTTTATCCAACCTTGGAGGTGTGCCTGTTTTCAATCGTCCTACGCGTAATTCTTTTTGATACAGCTCTTTGGTTAAACCATCAATAGACGCATCACCTAATCGTCCTGCAGGGAAACGATTATTCCCGATATGGATCAAACCACCCAGAAAGGTTCCTGTTGTTAAAATCACTGTTGGTGAATAATGTTGAACACCGAAATTATCTAAAACACCTTCTATTGCCCCAGAATTATCAAACAATAAATCATTTATCGTACCTTGATAAAGATTTAAATTCACCTGCTTATCCAATAAGTTTCTTATAGCAATATGATATAACCGGCGATCACACTGCGCGCGCGTGGCCTGAACTGCAGGACCTTTCCTTTGGTTAAGTATACGATACTGCAACGCTGATCTATCGGCAGCAAGGCCCATAACACCACCTAAGGCATCAATTTCTTTTACCAAATGCCCTTTTCCAACACCACCAATCGCAGGGTTACATGACATTTTTGCAATAGTATCTAAATTTTGCGTGATTAACCGAACACGTGCACCACGACGTGCCGCTGCCAATGCAGCTTCACAGCCAGCATGGCCTGCACCAATCACAAGAACATCCACTGGACCATCGGGGTGTTTCACGTGAAACATATTTTGAGAATTTTTCATGTGGCAAGTCTACAAAAGAGAAATAGATTATCTAGTGACCAAGAGGTTATAAAAAGATATTATCTACATATAAGGATTAAAAGATTTAAAAATAACTAAATAATACAAATGTATTATAAGTATTAAAAGGGAGGCTGTGAAAAACCTCCCTTTTAAGAACTATATTATCAACTAAACTTTATTACGATTAGCCAACATATCATGAATGATTGGAGAAAAGATTAACTCCATCGCTAAAAGCATTTTACTCGAAGGCACTACAATGGTATTACGGCGAGACATAAACGAGTGATTCAACATGGATAATAAATAAGGAAAATCAATATTCCATTTCTCTGCATCGCGAACACGGATCACCATTAAACTTTCATCAGGCGTAGGTACATCTCTTGCAATGAATGGATTTGATGTATCAACTAAAGGTACACGCTGAAAGTTTATATCTGTATGGCTAAATTGAGGTGTGATAAAATGAACATAATCATGCATACGCGATAAAATATTATCAACAACAGCTTCTGAAGAGTAACCACGCATAGCTGTATCACGATGGATTTTTTGTATCCATTCAATATTCACCACAGGAACAATACCAACCATTAAATCAGCAAAAGGACGAACTTCTTCTACACCACCATGTAGCCCTTCATAAAAAAGTAAATCTGAGCCTTCGCCAATTTCTTTCCAATCTGTGAATTTTCCAGGATCAACACCAAAAATTTTAGATTCAGCTTTATCATGAATATACTGGCGAGAGTGACCAACACCTTTTTCACCATAATCTTTAAAGAGCTCAGCGATTTTACCAAATAAATTTGCTTCGTCAGAAAAGTGGCTTAACCTTTTACCTGCAGCTGCAAATTCTTTTGCTTTTTCTTTAAACGTCAACCGATCAAACTTATGGAAACAATCTCCCTCAACAATTGCAGGTGTGACATTTTCACGGTGGAAAATGTGTTCCAATGCAACTTTTGCAGTACTTGTTCCAGCACCAGAGGAACCAGTGACAGAAATAACAGGATGCTTAATAGACATAAATACTCCCAACTTTTTTTAAAACTTTCCAAACAGGTAAAACCGTGCTCACCCTCAGAGCGCTGCATTATGCCGTTAGATGAGGGTAAATATCAAGGAACTAAATACGCATCGGCATAAGAACATGACGAGAGCGTTCATGTTCTGCTTCTAAAAGCAATGCAGGAGATAAACTATCTTTCAATTGAATACGTACTGTTGCTGATTGAATAGCCGCCAAAACATCACGCATGTATTTAGCGTTAAAGCCAACTTCAATGTCTAATCCATCATAGACTATAGAAAGTTCCTCTTCAGCCTGCTCCTGCTCAGTATTATGGGCCGCAATAACTAATTTATTTAGATTGAAGGTTAATTTTACATCATGTGTAAAATCATTAGCAACCACCATGCTTCTGCGTAAGGCTTGATCGAGTAGGTTTTTATCAACTATAGCTGTGTATGGATTATTTTTTGGTATGACATCTTCATATACAGGATATTTGGCATCAATAACTTTAGAAGTAAATCGTTGTTGATCAATTTCAATGCGAACTTGATGTGTGCCTAAAAATAAAGTGATATTATCTTCAGTATTTTCTGCTAATCGTTTGATTTCCATTACAGCTTTTTTAGGTACAATACAAACAGTAGCTTCATTTTGATTTTCTAATTTAAATTCACTGAGTGCCATGCGGTGACCATCGGTAGTAACAATTCGTATACCATGCTCTTGTGTCACTTCAAACAAACTACCCGTTAAATATTTTCTTGTTTCATCATGAGACATCGCAAAACTAGTGGATGTTATCATTCGAACCAATTCAGAGCTTAATATTTCAATAGATAAATCTGTTTCATCTTCAGGCTCACTTGGGAATTCATCAGCTGGTTTGGTGGCAAGTTTAAATTTCACACCATCACTTAAAATTTCTAAAAAATTATTTTCAACATGTAATTCTACTAAAGTTTCAGGATTTAATTCTTTAACAATTTCAAAAATCTTTTTTGCCTCAACTGTAAAGGAGCCAGGTTGTATAATTTCCGCTTCTTGTGTGCTTGAAAATGTTGATTGTAAATCAGTAGCCGTAAGTTTTAAATTTTGATCAAAAGTAGCAAAATGAATATTTGCTAAAATAGGATTGGTATTTCTTTTTTCGACAATGTTTTGACAGCGTTGAATTTGATGAAAAAGCTGTGTTCTTGAAATTTTAAGATGCATATTCTAATACTCTCTGTCTTTATATAAATATAATTATCGTAGTCATAGGCTTTGTGGATAAGTGGTATAAACACACTTCTACTTTAAAAAACAAAGGCTTAACTCATTACAATCTGTGCATATTCCCTCATATAAGTTGTGGATAGATTGCGGATAATATGCTTTTTTTTTATTTTTGAAACTCTAATCCTTACAATCACAATTTATCCACAATCATACCCTCGGGTTATCCTTATTTTATACACAGGTGTTTATCCTTGTTTTATACACAGGTGTTTATCCTTGTTTTAAAAGCTGCATAAGTCGATTTATTTCGTCATTAAAGTCTTCACTTTCTTCACGCTCAGCTTTAATTTTTCGATGCGCATATAAAATTGTTGTATGATCTTTTTTATCAAATCTATCTGCGATTTCAGGCATGGACATTTTTGTTAGCTCTTTGCTGATATACATAGCTATTTGGCGCGGGTAGGCAATATTACGTTTACGCACCTTTGATTTCATATCCTGAAGCCGAATATTATAATAATGCGCAACTTGTTTTTGGATATCTTCAATGTTAATAACTTTTGTTTTTAATTGAAGTTGATCGCGCAGCTTATCTTGCGCGAGTGCCATGGTAATGGGCTGTTTTGAAAGTTTTGAATAGGCAGTTAATCGGGTTAAGGCCCCTTCCAGCTCTCTAACATTACTTGTTATTTTAGAAGCCAGTAAAAAATAAATATCATCATCGAGTGTAATACCTGCAAGTGTTGTTTTACTCTTTAAAATAGCCATGCGTGTTTCAAAGTTTGGTGGCTGTATATCGGCAACGAGGCCCCAGTTGAAGCGAGAACGCAAACGCTCTGCAAGATGTTTGATGGAAGAAGGGTCTCTGTCTGAGGTTAAAATAATTTGTTTTTTAGCTTTGTGTAAAGCATCAAAAGTATGGAAAAACTCTTCTTGTGTACTTTGTTTTCCTTCAATAAATTGGATGTCGTCGATAATGAGCACATCAACTTCACGATATTTATTACGAAATTTAGCTGTTTGTTGGGTGCGTATGGAATCAATCAATTCGTTGGTGAAATGTTCACCTGTTCGGTAGGCAATTTTAATATTTTCTTTTTCAGCCAATTGGTTGGCAATTGCATTGATTAAATGGGTTTTACCTAGTCCTACACCACCATGAATATATAAAGGATTGTATTGTGCATCAGGTTGTTCTGAAACTGCAAGACTAGCAGCATGGCAAAATTCATTGCTAGGGCCAACTACAAAGTTTTCAAAAGTGAAACGTTCATCGATAAACCCATCAATATTTGCTTTAGTGGGTTTCGCTGTTTTTGCATTTGCAGCGGGGAATAATTCAATAGAACTATCAATTTCATAGTTTACAAGAAGTTTATGAAGACCAAGAGATTGAAGAATAACCATGATTTTTTCTTCACAGTCTGCCTTTAAACCATCAATAAAAAATTGACTGGGTACTTTTAAGGTTAAAATATTTTCGTGGTAGCTGGTGGTGACAGGTTCAACCCAAGCCCCCATTTTAGATGGGGAAAGTTGAGTAGAAAGTTGTAGTTTAATGAGGTCCCAAATTTTTTGATGTTCCATGGCACAAGCATAACTAATATTTAGGGACAATTCATTACTGATGTTTGTTTTTAAGAATACTTGTTGACGAATGCTAAGTTTATTATTCATGATTCAAATTAATATGACAGAACAGCGAAATGTAATTTTTGAAGAAAAAGCTGAAGTTTTAGCGCATGTAAGCCATGAAGGTGAGCAATGTATTCTGCGATTAAAGGCACCAAAAACAGCTAAATATGCGCTACCAGGACAATTTGTACATATTCGTGTGTCGGATGCCTTGCCCTTGCGACGCCCAATCTCAATCATGTTAACCAATCCAGACAAGGGAACAATTGATTTATTATATAAAAAAGTTGGCGATGGAACATTGCAATTAAGTGATCGAAAAAAAGGTGATATATTACCCATGCTTGGCCCCGTCGGTAGACCATTTGACCTCTCGGATCATGCCAAGCGTTATGTTTTAATTGGCGGTGGTGTAGGTGTGCCACCGATGATATTTGTTGCCGATAGCTTGGCGGATAAAACTGATTTGGTATTGTTTGCAGGTTCTGAAGTGGTATTCCCATTTGCGCTAAAACCATCAATGTTTGTTCTGCCTGGTATTTCAGGAAATACAACTTTAACCATTTCTTCACTTGAAGAGCGTGGTATTGCGTGCCGTTTGGCTTCAAATGCTGGTTTGTATGGTTGTTATGAAGGTCATGTGCCTGATTTAGCGCGTAATTATTTACAAGCCTTAAGTGAGGCTGAGCGTTCGCGATGTGTATTGTTATCTTGTGGCCCTCACCCCATGTTGCATGCAGTTGCAAAACTTGGTCGTGAGTTTGGGCTTTCTACACAGCTCAGTTTGGAAGAATATATGGCATGTGGCATAGGTGGTTGTGCAGGTTGTGTTGTAAAAACGTTAGAAAACGGACAGGAAAAATATAAAAGGGTTTGTGTTGATGGCCCTGTATTTGATGCTAACTTGTTGTTAGAGTTCGCTTAATTTAATTAAAGAGGAAATAATATGAGCAGTAATTTTGTGTTTACATCCGAATCTGTATCAGAAGGTCACCCTGATAAAATAGCAGATCAGATTTCAGATAGTATTTTGGATGCTATCCTACAGCAGGATAAATATGCACGCGTTGCATGTGAAACAATGATCAATACAGGTATGGTTGTTTTATCGGGTGAAATCACAACATCTGCAATTATTGATTATCAAGAGATTGTACGTAATACCATCAAAAACATAGGTTATAATTCATCTGAAATGGGTTTTGATTATAAATCCTGTGCTGTGCTGGTGAGTATGGATAAACAATCTGTTGATATTGCCGCAGGCGTTAATGAAGGTGAAGGCATTGATTTAAATCAAGGTGCTGGTGATCAAGGATTGATGTTTGGTTATGCTTCGAATGAAACAGATGAGTTGATGCCCATGCCCGTTTTATTGTCACATAAAATTGTGGCCAAACAAGCAGAAGTGCGGAAAAGTGGTAAAATTTCTTTCCTTCGCCCTGATGCAAAATCCCAAGTTTCTATTCGTTATGAAAACTATAAACCTGTGGCCATTGATGCAGTGGTTTTATCTACACAACACAGTGCCGATGTAGAGCATCAAGATTTGGTGCGTGAAGTTATGGAACATATCATCAAACCCGTGTTAGAGCCTACAGGTTTATTACACAAGGGTACCAAATATCATATCAATCCAACAGGTCGTTTTGTGATTGGTGGGCCAGTTGGTGATTGTGGATTAACAGGCCGTAAAATTATCGTTGATACATATGGTGGTTTTGGCCGTCATGGTGGCGGTGCTTTTTCAGGTAAAGATCCATCTAAGGTTGATCGATCAGCTGCGTATGCTGGCCGTTATGTGGCAAAAAACATTGTTGCTGCAGGTTTGGCAGATCGTTGTGAGGTACAAATTTCTTATGCCATTGGTGTTGCTGAACCAACATCTTTGATGGTAGATACCTTCGGCACAGGAAAAATCACAGACGAACACATTGCGGAATTGGTTCAAAAGAACTTTGATCTTCGCCCGAAAGGTATTGTGCAAGAGCTTGATTTGTTGCGCCCTATTTATACCAAAACAGCAGCGTATGGCCACTTTGGCCGCGAACTTCCTGAATTTACTTGGGAAAAAACAGATAAAGCAGCAATACTAAAGGCAGCAGCAGGCCTTTAAGTTTCACTTTAGACTGAGGAGCACTGCGCCGGTTGTTACAACCGTTAGGCTCAGTCGTTATTTTAAACAACGGTGCTCATATTTTTTATGCTTAGAGTACATACATTTTAAGCAAATATAGGAGTATGAGAATGTCTGAATTTACAGATTATAAAGTCGCTGATATGTCATTGGCAGCATGGGGTCGCAAAGAAGTTACAATTGCGGAAACTGAAATGCCTGGTTTGATGGCTTTGCGTGACGAATATAAAGGTCAAAAACCATTGGCAGGCGCACGTATTGTTGGTTGTTTGCACATGACCATTCAAACAGCAGTGTTGATGGAAACATTGATTGATTTGGGTGCAGAAGTGCGCTGGTCATCATGTAATATCTTTTCTACACAAGATCAAGCTGCTGCGGCAATGGTTGCAGCAGGTATTCCAACGTTTGCTTGGAAAGGCGAAACAGAAGAAGAGTTTTGGTGGTGTATTGAGCAAACTGTTCATGGCCCAAATGGTTGGACACCAAACCTTATCCTAGATGATGGTGGTGATGTAACCCAACTGATTCATGATAAATACCCTGAATTATTAAAAGATATCAAAGGTTTGTCTGAAGAAACAACAACAGGCGTTCACCGTTTGTATGAAATGGCGAAAAAAGGCGAGTTAAAAATCCCTGCGATTAACGTTAATGACTCGGTAACCAAATCTAAATTTGATAATTTATATGGCTGCCGCGAGTCTTTGCTTGATGGTATCAAACGCGCAACAGATGTGATGATTGCGGGTAAAATCGCTGTTGTTTTGGGTTATGGTGATGTGGGTAAAGGTTGTGCACAAGCATTTAAAGGCATGGGCGCAACGGTTTGGGTGACTGAAATTGATCCGATTTGTGCGCTTCAAGCAGCGATGGAAGGTTACCGTGTTGTGGATATGAATGATGCCTGTAAAGAAGGTAATATTTTTGTGACTACTACAGGCAATTACCATGTGATTCAACACGATCATATGTTGCACATGAAAGATCAATCCATTGTTTGTAACATTGGTCATTTTGATAATGAAATTGATGTGGCTTCTTTGAAACAATACGAGTGGGACAATGTTAAACCACAAGTGGATCAAATTATTTTCCCCGATGGCAAACGTATTACCTTGTTGGCTGAAGGTCGTTTGGTAAACCTTGGTTGCGCAACAGGCCACCCAAGCTTTGTGATGTCTGCATCATTCACCAACCAAGTGATGGCGCAAATTGAGCTTTGGGAAAACCACAGCAACTACAGCAATGAAGTGTATGTATTACCAAAACGCTTGGATGAAAAAGTTGCCCGTTTACACCTTGCCAAAATTGGTGTGAATTTAACGGAACTATCTAAGGAACAAGCTGAGTATATCAGTGTACCTGTTGAAGGGCCTTATAAGGTTGACCATTATCGTTATTAAACAAAAGCGATGCTTTTGGTTGGGGGTGGCAGTATCGTTGATACTGCCACTTTCTGTTTTGGCAGCAAATTCAGACATATATCATCTGTTTGATAAAAATAAAGATGGTATTATTGATAGAACAGATTGGCGAAAAATGAATAAAGATGAACGAAAAACATATGCCCGAATGTCTTTAGAAGATATTGGTGAAAATCCAGATGCTTTTGTGGCTAAAGATAAAACACGCGAAAAGTTTTTATTAGAAGGTTTAGAAGCTATTTACAATCAATAACTTATGTGGTGCCTAATTGCACTTGAAGTTGTTTTAAGGCACGGCCACGGTGAGAGACAGATGTTTTTTCTTCCAGACTTGATTGGGCAAAAGTTTTTCCCAATTCAGGAGAGAAGAATAAGGGGTCATAACCAAAACCAATATCACCTGTTAAGCTTTCAACAATAGAGCCTTCTACACGGCCCTCTGCAACGATTGCATCATGGTTTGGTATAGATAGGTGCAAAGCACAGATAAAATGCGCTTGCCTATGCTTTATGCCCTTTAATTTAGCCAGTAACTGGGCATTGTTATCCGCATCCGTAGCTGCTTCACCTGCAAAACGCGCAGAATATACACCTGGCGCATCCTTTAAGGCTCGAACACATAACCCAGAATCATCAGCCAAAGCGGGCAGTTTGTTGGCGACCATAAATGCATCGGCTTTTTTCTTGGCATTGTCAGCAAAGGTTTGACCATCTTCAATCACATCAACAAAAATAGTTTCTGCTGCGGGCACAACATTAATACCTAAAACACCAAGAATAGCTTCGATTTCAGCCCGTTTTTTGAGATTGTTGCTGGCAATAACAAGCTGTTGGATAACTTGCATAAGAGGGGTTTAAGTGTTTTGACTGCTGTATAAAGCTTGTAAAATTTCACGTGCGCCAAGGTCTAAAATGATATCCGCAAGCTGAATGCCCAAAGCTTCACCTTCGCTACGCAAGCCAGAAACATTGCGGCGAATCAATTGTGAACCATCGACAGCACCGACCACACCTTCCAAATGTAATTTGTCGCCATCAAGTGTCGCATAAGCACCAATAGGTACTTGGCAGCCGCCTTCTAAACGCGCTAAAAATGCGCGTTCGGCACGGGTTCTGTCGGTAGTATCGATATGATTGAGTTGATCGACCAAACGATTGGTTTCAATATCATCATTACGGGTTTGAATGCCTAAAGTGCCTTGGGCAACAGCAGGCAAAACATCTTCAACTTCGAGATAACCATGCATCTGATCTTGCATGCCCATACGAATAATACCTGCTGCGGCAAGAATCACGGCATCAACTTCGGTGCCAAGTTTGTTACGACGGGTTTGAATATTACCACGAATAGAGACACATTTAAATTTGGGATATTTGGCATTGATTTGGGCAATGCGGCGTAAGCTGGATGTGCCAACCGTGGCATCTTCAGGCAATGAATCCAAATCACCACCTGTAATGGTTGCATAAACATCACGTGCATCTTCGCGTTCAGGATGCACACGGATAGACGTGCCAGCGGGGAGTTCGGTAGGTACATCTTTCATGGAATGCACGGCAATATCGGCGCGGCCATCAAGTAAGGCTTCATCAATTTCTTTGGTAAATAGGCCTTTCCCCCCTACTTTTGCCAAAGGCACATCTAGGATTTTATCGCCACGGGTTACAATTTTAACCAGCTCAGTAGTGGTGCCAGGAAACAAACGCTCCAATTCAGCAGAGACCCACTCAGCTTGCCAAAGGGCAAGGGGTGATTTGCGAGTTGCAATGCGAATATGGGTCATGAAATAGCTCCTAAAGGCCGTGGTGTTTAAAACATTCAAGCAGGCTATGCAAAAGCTAATTTGAAAGGGTGAACAAACGCGCTTGATTGATAGGAGAGCTTAAAGGTTTAATATCGACAATAGTCTCTTTTCCTTTTTTTAATTGCAAGCGCAAGGGCACTGCTTCCATCTTCTCTAACTTAGAAAATGTTGCAAAATCAGCAAAATCTTCAGCCCAAGTAAGAGATGCATAAAGTGTGACAAAGGGTGTTTGTTTTAAGTGTGTAAAAATAGCTAGCAGCTTAGCGTTGTTGATAGTACCACGTTGGACAGTTAATTGATAAGCATTGAGTCGTTTTCGTTCAGAGAATTCAAAAGCTTGAATGGGTTGGTTATAGTTAAGCCAAACATTTTTAGTGAACGGCGTTTCTTTATTTTTTATGTGTAAATAGCGCTGCATAAAGGGATCTACAAAAGGTGTTTGGTAAGTTTCAAAATCAATAATGTGTGCAGTTTCATGGAATAATGCATAGGTCAAAGCGGGCATATCGGGCAAACCAACATAATGAATGCGATACTCACCTTGGCTAAACATAGAATTGGCGCGATATTCTAACCAATCTTTGGTGTTGGTATGGAATAATTTCGGGTTGAGTATGATGGTATAAAAGCGTTGATCCTTCTCACCCTTGAGCACCCAGTCTGTAATGCCAGCACCCATTAAGTTTTCGACAAAAAAGATGCGTACCAGTTTTTCTTTTAACACTTTTTGCCATGATAAAGGTAGCTTGGCCAAAGATTGTCTTAATGTTTCTTTTTCAGCCTGTGAGGGTACATAATTTTTATAAGTTAAAGCAATAGGGTTAAGTTGACTATCGGCATTTTGCCATGTTGTGAGCAATGGATTTGGTATGGGGGAAGTGCGTTGGGCAAGCGGTTGTTTGTTATGGAAGGATAATTGCTGGCCCCATTGTTGACGTTGTTCGAGGTTAATATCCTCAATGTCTGTTGAGTGTTGGCAGCTTGATTGAAGACATAATAGCAGACTTAAACCAATCAAGATAAGTAAGTGTTTATGGGTGGATTGTAGTGGCATAAACAACTCCTTCATGGCGAATATTTACCTGTTATTGTCCATGGCAATCCGTAGCTTGGGGTGAATGTTACGATGTATAGCTTAAAACCAAGCCGATGAAAATGATAGCCCCCAACATATTATTGTTTAAAAAAGCCTTAAAGCAGGATTGGGGCAACCAATGAGTAATGAGTATTTGATGGTATACCGCCAAAGCAAAAGCCATGGCTAAACCAGTAAAATAATAGCTGTTGAGCTGATAAGACCAGCCTAGTTTTAACATCAGACCGAAAAACATGAGTTGGAACAAACCAATCCAAAAGTTGTTCAAGCGGCCAAACAAGACAGCTGTCGATTTGATGCCTACTTTGAGATCATCTTCATAATCAACCATGGCATACATGGTATCGTATGCAACCACCCAGCAGACATTGGCCAAAAAAAGTAACCAAGCTTCAGTTGGAATTGTGCCTAGGCTTGCCATATAAACCATAGGTATGGCCCAGCCAAAAGCAGCCCCGAGAAACACTTGGGGGAAGTGAGTGTAACGTTTCATAAAGGGGTAAATGATTGCTAAAATTAAAGCCACAAAAGATAGGCCAATGGTTTGCCAATCCAAAGATAAAACCAAAATAAATGCACAAGTGATGAGGCTAAAAAATAAAATGAGTGCATGTTTTGAAGATATTTCACCCGTAGCCAATGGGCGCAACGCTGTGCGTTTGACAAAACCATCCACTTTCCGATCAGCAAAATCGTTGATAACGCAACCTGCGGCGCGCATCAAAAATACACCCAGCACAAAAACAGTCACAATAAAAGGGTTTGGATGTCCCGCATTGGCAAGCCAGAGCGCCCATAATGTGGGCCAAAGCAGTAAAAAATTTCCCACGGGTTTGTCCAAGCGCATCAAACGCATGTAAGGGTTTTGTTTCCAGTTCATGGCTGTAGCAGCAAAAGAATCCAAGTGCAGGCAAAAATAATACTACTCATAAACACTGCGGCAGAGCCCAAATCTTTAGCCCGACCAGATAATGTATGGAATTCGGTGCCCACTCTATCTACAACTGCTTCGATAGCAGAATTGAGCAATTCAACAACAAGCACGAGCAGCCAAGAGCCAGCCAATAAAACACGTTCAACACCATTTTCACCGCAATACCAAGCAAGCGGCAAAATAAAAAATGAGGCGACCACTTCAATACGAAATGCCTGCTCAAATTGCCATGCAGCTTTTAGACCAGCAAGCGACCACTTGGTTGCATGAAATAAATGCTCAAGTGGGTGGTGAGATGGCTTCATGAAGGGCGTTTGTCGTAGTAGCGAAGCAGAGATAGCTGCGGTGAGCGTTTTTCTTCAATCGGGACAGGGTAATCACCAGTAAAACAGGCATCGCAATGATTACCGCGTGGTTTACCAATGGCGCGATACAAACCTTCGTTAGAAACAAAAGCCAAGGAATCTGCACCAATCGCCTTACACATTTCTTCCAAATTCATACGATTGGCCATCAACTCTTCAGAATCGGGTGTGTTGATACCATAAAAGCAGGAGTTTTTGGTTGGCGGACTCGAGATGCGCATATGAATTTCGGCAGCACCAGCGGCACGAACCATTTCCACGATTTTACGGCTGGTTGTACCTCGAACAATAGAATCATCCACCAAAACAACACGTTTACCTTGAATCATACCACGGTTTGGATTGAGCTTTAACTTCACGCCAAAGTTGCGAATACTTTGTTTGGGTTCAATAAATGTGCGCCCTACATAATGGTTACGAATCAAACCCATTTGAAAGGGGATACCAGCTTGAATGGCAAAACCCATCGCAGGCGGAGTGCCCGAATCAGGTACAGGAATAACCAAATCTGCGTCCACATAAGATTCTTTGGCCAGCTCAGTGCCAATATTGTAGCGGGCTTGGTAGACATTAACGCCTTCAAGGTTGGAGTCTGGCCGCGCAAAGTAGACATATTCAAAAACGCAGAACCGAGGAGAAGCATTGGCAAAAGCTGCAAAGGAAGTAAGTGTGCCATCCTTATGGATAGCAACCAATTCACCCGGTTTGACATCACGTATAAACTCAGCGCCAACCAAGTCAAAGGCGCATGTTTCACTGGCCATCACCCATGAACCATCTAATTTACCCAAGACCAAAGGGCGTAGACCATTGGGGTCACGCACGCCAAATAAACATGATTCAGTCATCACCAAAACAGAAAAACCACCTGCAAGTCGTTGTACAGCTTCGGTTAAACGTTCACGTGTAGTCGCGGCTTGGCTTTTGGCCAACAAATGAATAATCACTTCAGTATCGGAAGAAGATTGGAAAATAGAGCCTGATTTTTCCAGTTCAGTTCTTAATAAATCGGCATTGATGATATTGCCATTATGGCACATGGAGATACCACCATGTGCATATTGATACATAAAGGGTTGGCAATTGCGTAAACCCAGGTCGCCAGATGTAGAATAACGCACATGGCCAATAGCACTGCGCCCTTCGAGTTTGACGATATCTTCTTTTTGATAAACATCAGAAACCAAACCCATGCCACGGTGGTTGTTAAAGTTTTTACCATCAGTTGAGACAATGCCTGTTGATTCTTGGCCACGATGTTGCAGCGCGTAGAGCCCTAAGTAGGTTAAGTTGGCAGCTTCTGGATGGTCTAAAACGCCAAAAACACCACATTCGTCACGAAAGTGATCATCCTCGAAATGTGTTGTGGCAAGTTCTACGTTTTTCATGGTTTAGCATCCTTGAGGGTGTCCAACAAAAGCGATTTCATGGCTTCTTGGTCTTCGGGGCTGATATGTTGTTTCATGTTTTGAATAGCTTGCTGCGGTGAAATTTGTGGCGAGGCCAGCTTGGCATCGCCTTGTGTAGAGAATGGATAACCTTCAGGTATGGTTTTTCCGATGAGTTGGCTCAGCTGAATGGCATAAGGTGAGAGCAGGCTTTTGCTCATCCAAGTTTGATTGGGTTTGGCATATGCCGTGTAAATAAGGAAAGCCACACCAATCAAAAGCAAACCACGCGCAGCACCAAAAAAGATGCCTAAGGTTCGATCGGTGGCCGTTAAGGCTGCCATGTCCACAAGTTTGCGCATGATAAAACCAATCATACCCACAATAAACATAATCAAGACAAAGAGCAGCATAAAACCAGCGATATTGGCAAGGCTATCTTGCGTAATCCATTGGCCGAGATAACCACCAACATCGCCTGAAAAACGGCTTGCTATTAAAAAAGCAAGCACCAAACCAATCAAAGAAATAATTTCGCGAACAAAACCACGCCACAAGGATAAAACCATAGAAAGGCCAACGATAGTGATGAGTACGTAATCAAAAAAGTTCACATTATCCTCTGTGTTGAAGACTCAAACATCATTAAAATGCAAGTTGTACCGCATTACTTAAATGTTTTGCAGGCATGGTTTGCCAGCTACCATCTTGTTTTGAATTGCGCACAATAGCAGCGATATTTGCTTCCTGCACTCTTGTATTGTTGCCATGCGGCAAAAGCAGCTGTGTAAAGCCCAAATTAGCAGCTTCTTTGGCACGTGATTCAGGCGCACCAACGGGACGAATCTCGCCAGTTAAACCCACTTCGCCGAAAACCACCAAGTCTGCGGGCAAGGCTTTTTCTTGGAATGCGGAAAGAATTGCCAACACCACACCAAGATCGGAGGCGGGTTCTGTAAGTTTTACGCCCCCCACTACATTCACATAAATATCTTGCGTACCCAAGGGTATGCCTACTCGCCGCTCCAATACAGCAGTTAACATCGCTACACGGGTACTATCCACGCCCACTGTCGAACGTTTGGGTGTTGCATACACGGTCGGCACAACAAGGGCTTGAATTTCCACTAAAATAGGGCGCGTGCCTTCCATGCAAGCCACCACTACCGAACCAGGAACATCCACTGCACGTTCGGCTAAAAACATACGTGAAGCATCACGGATGCCTGTTAAACCTTTATCGCTCATTTCAAACACACCGATTTCACCAGCCGGACCAAAGCGATTTTTAACAGCGCGAATAACCCTATGGTTATGCCCCCTATCGCCTTCGAAATAAAGCACGGCATCCACCATATGTTCCAACACTCGTGGCCCAGCGATACTGCCATCTTTGGTGACATGGCCAACCAAAATCAAAGCATGGCCAAGTGTTTTGGCACTGCGAATTAATGCCGCAGCACAATCGCGCACTTGGGCTACTGTGCCGGGTGCCGAAGAGAGTTGGTTGGTCACTGTGGTTTGAATGGAGTCTATGATGACAGTGTGCGGTTTTATTTTTGCGATGGTTGATAACATGGCTTCTAAATCACAAGAGGTGGTGAGCTGAAGGTTTTTATGCAGCGCTTGAATGCGCTCACCCCTTAAATGCACTTGTCGTGCTGATTCTTCCCCCGTGATATACAAAACGGAACCAGGATGTTCTGCCAACTTGGCGCTGGCTTGTAATAATAAAGTTGATTTGCCTATGCCTGGATCACCGCCAATCAAAATCGCTGAACCGCGCACCAAACCACCACCAAGCACCCTATCGAGTTCTTCAATATTGGTGAGGCGGCGCGGAGCATCTTGGCTGTTGATCGTGGTGATGGATTCAGGGGTTAAGGCATGGCTGAGGCTTACCTTTTGATTACGAAAACCAGATACTTCCACAGCCTGTTCGGAAATGGTGTTCCAAGCTTGGCAATCAGGGCATTGCCCTTGCCATTTGCGCTGCTCAGCGCCACATGTCTGACACACATAAGTCGATTTGGCTGCCATGTTTAGTTAACCCCTATCATGTGCAAGCATGCATCAATGCTTGTACACCCTCAACTTCGCAGACCAACAAGGTTGTACAGCCTGCCGCTAAAGCAGCTTTTGCAGCAGCGGGTACAGCCATACCACAGCCTTTCATGCATAAGTCATCGCTCCAGATTTCCCCTTCAAACTTCATCTGCTTTTGGAGTATGTCCTGCAGCCAAAACGGAGAAAAGGTAGCAACGTGTGCGGTAATATTGGGGTATGCGACATGGGCAGTCATGATATGTTGTAGCCCTTGGGCAAAGAGCTGGGGGAAAGCATCAGCTTCCGACAATATAGTGTCCAAATCTGCATCAACTTCAGGCATAGCAAGGTGAGAATCTGCATCGGCTCTGCCGTGACCAGGGAAATGTTTGCCAATAGCTTGAATGCCAGCATCGTGTAAACCAAACATACAAGCTGCAGCTAAGCTTGCGATAGTATCAGGCGATGTGGCATAAGCACGATTGCCAATGATGGGGTCGCCTTGAGCATAAAAAATATCCAGTACGGGCGCACAATTATGCGTAAAGCCAAGTGTTTTGAGCGCTTGCCCTGCTTTGTGGGCATCGGCAAATACACCTTGCACAGCTGCTTCTGGGTTTTGTGCGTATAAAGCGCCAAAATCAGCAGCTTGAATGCGATTGTTAAAAGGAGCCCAAGGCATACGGTGGACACGCCCACCCTCTTCATCAATGGCCGCCCAAATATGTGCTCCTGCATAATGGCGTACATCCGCCAGCAATGCTGTCACTTGTTCAGGTGATTGCACATTACGCGCAAACAAAATCACCCCTTTGGGTGTTTTGTGTTGCAACCATTCGATTTCTTGTGGGTTTAAGGTCAAACCCTCTAAACCTATCACTGTGTGTTGATACATGGCGGCTAGCCTAACCGCGAAGTGAAATGAAACATAACAATACGTTTAGGTAGAAGCTTGCAACCACTTCTGCACGATGTTGGTTGTGAGTGAAAAAGGCGAGAAATCGTATTGTTGCAGTTGCTGGGTAGGCAGGATTTTTACTTCGGCAATTTCCTGACTGAGGGTGATTTCACCGTGTGCGTCAAGATGATAAGCAATCATCAATTGATTGCGTGGTTTAAACATGAAATGGCCAATAAAATGGGCATGGTTACAAGATAAACCAAGCTCTTCTTTTAATTCGCGTACAATGGCCGCCTCAGGCAATTCATCCTTTTCAACAAAGCCTGTAATCATAGAAAACATGTTTTCAGACCACTGATGATTGCGCGCTAAAATATAGTGATTACCACGGCGAACCAAACCTGCTGCTACAGGTGTTGGGTTGTTCCAATGGATGAAAGAACAGCGCGCTGATGAACATTGCAGCCGCTCAAAACCATCCCTATTTTTAGCCTCAAGCTTGAGAGAACATTGCGGACAAAAACGCATGCTTTATTTAGCCGATAAACACGAAGCTATGCGTTTAAGCTTGTTCACCCATTTGCCTGTTGCCGCAGGTTCTGTGAGTTCACCGTCAAAGGGTTGGCCACGGCGCAATATTTTGGTGGTGAAATGTTTGGAAGTTATGCCCCATTTGAGTAAGAAGGTGTCTCGCCCAACATTACGTTTGATGCGGCGCGTAGATTTGGAGCCAAAGTGGTATACTTTGCTCTCACCCACCCCTTTGAAATAACGCACCCCAGCTTGCCAAAGCTTCATGGACAAATCGGGGTCGGAATACATGCCAGGCGAAAATTCAATGCTCATGCCGCCCACCAAATCCCAGAGTTCTACAGGCATCACAATCGGTGGCCAAGTGCTGCCCAACCAATCTGCCATGTGCAAGTCTTGGTATTCTGCAAGCAATTGTTCTTCTTTAAAGGTTTCCAAACTATCACCATAATCTTTGACCACGACACAATTATTGCCTGTATCAAAAGGTTCAATGGCCGTACCAGAAATGATGAAGTTTTGATGGCCGATGTTTTGTGTTTGTGCATGCAGTAGGCCGTCCCAGTTGGGTAAGACATACATATCATCATTGAGGTAAACCACATAATCCGTGTTCACCAAGCTACGGCAGGCATTTAAACCAAAACAAATGCCAAGATTGGTTGATGAGTATGCATAATCCAAATCATCTTGTGATTGCACCCAGGCTAGGGTGCCATCATTACCTTCATTGATTAAAATAATGATTTGATGTTCTAGGGTTGAGTTTTTACGAATGCTGGCAACACAATTTTGAATATAAGGCAGGTTGTTCCACGTGGGGATAAGTATGGAAAACACATGTGATTTGCCTTGGGAACGATTCATCTTTTGCAGTTTTTCTAACATGGGCGACCTCATTTTTACCTTTATAGATAGGTGGAGTATAAGTCTATATGGTTGAGCGATGATGAGAAGTATGCGATATTCGTCAACAGACAAAGTGAAAAGAAGGTGTTATGCAGAATCTTAAAGAAAGTCTTCTCCCCTTATTTGAACCCATTTGGCATGAAGGAAATGCTCCACCTCAAAGCATTCAAGATGCCGAAATTGAAGTTGCTGTAGAGCTTTTATCGGGTGTGGCACCAGCGCAGTATGGGGTGACATACGAGCTGCTTTCTTTTGAGAATGTGCATCGTTATATCATGGTGATGGTTTGCCCCGACCAAGCTTTTTACCCCGATGCCATCCGCACATATTTACAAAAACAACACATCCAGCCGATTCAGCAACATTCGATATTGTTAGCGAGAAATGTGGCTGCTGCTTTTAACCCTCAAGCAGGAGCGGGCAACGATAAAGAGAACCAATTGTTGCTGGTTTTCCATTTTTCAGCTGCAACCACTGAAAATATCAAAGGCATTGAGCGCGATATACAACACATTTTAGAAGGTGTTTACCAATCGGTAACCGATTTTTCAGACATGTTGGGTGCTTTAGAAAATGCTGCCGTGCATTTGGCAGCAGATGCGCCGGAAGACGCCGCATTATTGCGCTGGATGTTGGATGATCATTATTTGTTGTTGGGTTTAATCTATCCCCAACAAACACGTTTAAACAAAGGCATTTGTAAACGGAAAAAGTTGTTGGCCTATCTTGTGCCGGAATCTGAACAAGAATTTCAAAGCATTACCGCTGCAAAGCAAGCAGGTATGCAGTGGTTACATTTAACCTCAACTTTTTCGCATTTGTATAGCAGCACAACAGTGCGCGTGGTGCAGATTTGCTGGGTGGAAGACCAACAGTTGAGAACAGTTGTTGTGTTGGGTCATTTTTCGCGCGGTGCGCGTTATATCAATGCCTCCCAGTTGCCTAAGTTGAGCCAAGCTTGGGCAAGCATGGCCCAAGATGTATCGTTGCAGAAATCAGCATTTTACCACCGTGAAATTCGAATGTTATTCGACCGTGTTCCCAAATCATTATTACATTCCATCCCAGAGCCGCAATGGCTAGCACCGTTTAAAGCGATTGTTGATATGCATAGCCCCACCCAGGTGGTGGTGGAGCCGTTGCAATTGGATAGAGGCAATTTTAAATATCTATTGATTGCGGTGAATAGCCATAGGTTTGGGGACAATATTTGGGTTAATATTCAGCAGAGTTTGCAAGCGCTTAAACTAAAAATTTGGGGTTCTGAAGGGTATGATGTTGGGGCAACCCACCTTATTTTTGTAGCGGCAAGTGCAGATGTTTGGCCCAGCCAACAACGCTTACACCGTACTGTGCGCAAATGTGTTGTATTTTGGAAAGATAAAGCCAGACAAGCCTTATTAAGGCATAAGTTATCACCCTTGGTGTTGCATGCGGCATTGGCTGAGCTGAGCCAAATTTCACATGCGTATCAAAATCAATTCCTCCCAGAGCAATTTGTTGCAGATGTGCTTGCGCGTGTGCAAGTGCAACAAACAGGCGAGGCTCAAGTTCGCTTAAAGCTGCTTGAAAATGGTGAAAAACATGGTGTTGAAATACATATTCTAACCAATCAGGTGATGCCCTTAGCCATGATGACGGAAAAGCTTAATGCTTTTGCCTTGGTCACCATGGAACAATCACTGGTTCCTTTAAAATATGAACAAGATGTGATGCATATTTGTCGTTTCCGCTGCGAAGCACCCGCACAACTTCATGCTGAAGGGTTGCCGCGTTTAGGTGATGGCATTCAAGATGTATTCAATCAATTTGCAGATCATGATGCTTTGAATGCGCTTGTGATTCTTTGTGGTTTGGGTATGCGGGATGTGTTGGTGCTGATTGCGCTTCGTAACCATTTGGCGCAATTGATGCCTAGTGTGTCCATTGGGGCACTATCTTTGGTGATGATTAAATATCGCAAAGTGACGTTAGCACTTTTCCGGATCTTTGAAGGTAAACACCGCCCTGCTATGCCGATGACACAGCAAGAGCAAGCCAAAGCAGATTTGCAGAAAGCGATGTTGGAAGTACAAAGTTTAAAAGAAGATACATGGTTAAGGGCTTTGGCAGAGCTTGTTTTTGCAAGTGTGCGTTGCAATGCTTGGTTGCGGCCTAAGGATCAGGCGATTGCCATTAAAATTGATTCTTCCCAGCTTGAATTTGCGCCCTACCCCAAACCCTACCGAGAAATATTTGTCCACGGGGTGTTTGTGGAAGGTATTCATTTGCGGGCAGGCCCGATTGCGCGTGGTGGCTTACGTTTTTCTGATCGCCCTACCGACTTTCGCACGGAAGTTTTAGAGCTTATGGCCACACAAGTGGTCAAAAATGGGCAAATCGTGCCCACAGGGGCAAAAGGTGGTTTTGTCGTGCGCGATGGCCAAGGTGCAGATTTTGTTTTGGCACAATACCATCAATTTATCCGTGCTTTGTTATCCATCACGGATAATCGTATTGCAGGACAACTTGTGCCGCCGCAAGGTTTACGCATTGCCACTCACGACCAAGATGATGCGTATTTGGTGGTGGCAGCAGATAAAGGTACGGCGCGTTATTCCGATGATGCCAATGAAGAAGCCTTGCAAGCAGAGTTTTGGTTGGGTGATGCTTTTGCCAGTGGCGGCAGCCATGGTTACGATCATAAAGCCTTTGGTATTACTGCGCGTGGGGCTTGGGTTTGCGCTGAGCATCACTTTGCGCGTTTGGGCATCAAACTCAGCCAAGACAAAGTCAGTGCTGTTGGCATTGGAGATATGGGTGGTGATGTGTTTGGTAATGGCATGTTGCTCAATCCCAATTTACAACTCATCGCAGCTTTTAACCATATCCATATTTTCTTAGATCCTAATCCTGATGTGCAAGCTGCCTTTGCCGAGCGCAAACGGTTGTTTGATGCTGTTAAAGGTTGGGATGACTATCAACAAAGCTGTATTAGCTTGGGTGGCGGCGTCTTTCAACGGGCAGCCAAAAGCATCACTTTATCGGCAGCTGTGCAGCAAAAGTTGGGCATCAAACACGATAAATTATCGGGCGAGGCTTTGATTCGAGCTATTCTGCAAGCACCTGTTGATTTATTATATAATGGCGGCATTGGCACATATATCAAAGCTAGCTTTGAAACGGATGCCGATGCGCAAGACCCTGCAAATAATGCAGTACGGGTGAATGCAAACACGCTGCGCTGTAAGGTATTATCTGAAGGGGGTAATCTTGGTTTGACGCACGACGCACGTGTTGAATACGCGCTGCAACAAGGCATTCTCAATACAGATGCCATTGATAATGCTGCAGGTGTGAACATGTCAGATCATGAGGTGAATCTTAAGATTTTGCTCACCCATGAGCCTTTTAAACAGCGCAACCAATGGTTGCTCAAAGTGGCCGATGAGGTGGCAAAGCAGTGTTTAGATGATAATAAAGCGCAAGCCATTGCTTTATCTTTAGCTGAGGAAACCACAAAAGAACACCTGCCACGACTGCAACACTTACAACAGTGTTTGTATGATGAAGATTATATCACCACACAGCAAAAAGAGGCCACATATTTTGCGCTACGTCCTGTGTTGTCCGAATGGTTGGGACATGAAAAGAATAGGGTACATCAAGCTCTGGATACTGTGAACTTTCGCAGTTTAAGTGTGTTTGGGGATATGTTTTTATACAATTATTTCCCTGTGAAATTGCACAAAAAATTCCACCAACACATCAAGGATCATGCCTTAGCTGATGATATTGCTCATACGCGTATCACCAGTTATATCCTCAATCGGTATGGTTTAACCAGCATCCATTATTTGCAAAATCTAACCAGTTCACCCGTGGCAGAGATTGTCCAAGTTGTATTGATTGCTGATGCACTGTTGGAAACAGGCCAAACCTATGAGACGCTGTTTGCGCAAGTTGATGGTAGCATCAGTGATTGGTATCAGGTGCAACAACATGTGCTTCATTTTGCCGAGAGTTTGTTGGCCTTGCAAATGCCTATGCAAGTGGATGCATCGTGGTTAAAAGCAACAAGGAAAACACTTGTTGCTTATGGTAATTCACAAAATAAAACAACCCTAGCCCTTGTGCCCTTGAGCACGGCCATTGCCTTGGCAGAACAGGTTCAGCAAAGCTTAGAGAAATGTTTGCACATGACGCAAGCATGTTTGGATGTTTTACCCTTTACGAAGTTGGAAGCATCATTGCGCACTTCATTGTGGGCAAGTGATGAAGCCCATGCATTGCGCTGTGAATGGTTGGGGCGGTTGACGTTGATGAAAATCCAAGCCGCCAAGAGCCTGCTGCAGGTGAAGTCAAAACAAAGTTCGAGTGTTTTGAAGCAATGGCAAGCGCATCCTTTGCAAGTGAAGCTTGCAGCCTTGCTGAAAGAAGAAGATATGGCACAAGCGCAAGATGAACAAAGGCTTCGCTACATTCTTGCCCTGACGCATTTGCAAAGCATTGTGGAATGTGAGTGTCATTTGGCATAAATACAATAATGGTTGACGAAAGTACGCAGAATTATAAAGTGCGCCTCTCTTTATTATGGCGCTTTAGCTCAGCTGGTTAGAGCATCGGAATCATAATCCGGGTGTCCGGGGTTCGAGTCCCTGAAGCGCCACCACATTAAAGTATCAAAAAAGCCAGCAAACTTTGTGTTTGCTGGCTTTTTTTGTGCCAATGTTCTTGGATGTTGATGTTGCGCATGTAAACTCTCGCTACCAGAAACCCCTTTATACCTAAGCGTTACAGTAGTTGGCGCACGTGCCAGTTGAAGTCACCAAAAATTCTGGGCGGTTATGGCTTGGAATATTGATTTAGAATTTAACCACCACGACAACAGCCATATCGTCAGGATGGATTGTTTTGCTATCTACGCTGTTTGGAGCTAAAATAAATATCACTTTTGGGAAGGGGTGATTGTTATCGAAAATATCAATGAAACTTGGAAAACAAGGGGGGTAAAAATGAGAAGTTCATCTGAAAAGAGCTCTGACCTCTGACCCCTTAACCCGTATGCTAATCTTTTAGGATGGCTTAGCTTTTAAGCGAAACATACTTTGCCAGTTTTACCCCTTTACTAATTTCAGAGCCATATGACTCGGGAATTCCTGAAGCAAGTGCGATTGCTTTCCTTGGTTCTCCTGAGCTTTCTATTTCTTTTGCATACTTAATTCCAAATAAATGAATCATTGCAGAAGCTTCGCGATTTTCACAATTGAAATACATATCATTAAGCCTTTCACCTAATTGTACTAATGTCATTTCCCCTCCTGTTACTTCATTGAAAATAAATTGAGTTTTTCTTTAATTTTCTCAAGTAGGCGCTTTTTTCTTTTTTCTAACTCTGGGACATCCCATTTGTTACAATCTATAATGTCCTGTGTGATGATAAAAGAACTTACTACATTATCTTTATTCTTATAAGCGTGGCGCTTCTTCTCAAAAGAATAGTTTTGTGCCTGAATGTTTTTCCTCATGGAAAGCAAGGTCAGGTTTGCTAAAGAGTTTTGCCATATATCAATTTCTGCATCATTGAATATTTCTTTCCACTCTTTAGTTGGAGTTTGGGGCAACACATGCTCTAGATGAAGTTTATTTCCAATTGGAATATAGGTGAACTTGCTGTTATCAGATGAGAAATATTCAATTAATAGTAAAAGTGCCCTATCCCATGTTCTTCCATAGACCCAGTTTCCTTCAATCTCTTCCATGAAAGTCTTTGTGGTGGAATATTTTCGGAGGTTGTCCGCCATTTCTGATGCAATGGAGCTGATTGGCGACTGTGCCTTGACTAGCTTTAGAATGTTAAAGCTTGTTTGCTTTATTCTTGCGACTGTTGCACCAGCAGCCCAATTTTGGTAATAATAAGCAACCAAAAGGGATTTTAGTTTATCAAGATGAGGGTAATTGGAAAAGAGAGCGGTAGCTAGAATACTATTCCAGTAAATTTTGTGCTTTAAGTAGCGTAAGCAATAAATATTTTTATCTTCTGCAGTTAGAATATTAATATACGCCTTGGAGAAGTCACTAATTTCTTTAATTATTTCTAGCGAAGTTCTGCCTTCTTTATTGAAAATGGTTAGTAGCTCTTTATCGAGGCGACTTTTAGGGTTCGTAGCTATTTTGTAGTACAAATATGTATTTAGCATTCCATCTAGGTCGAAGTTCGCAAACTTTAAGTTGGAATTAACATTTTCCCACTTTGCTTTAAATGCGGTTCTGTCTTCCTTGGAATCTAGTTTTTGCATCAATGATGACTTTAGAATGTCTATAGAGCTTAAGGGCATTCCTCTATCATTAAGAACATTAAAGATTTGAATTGCACTATCTTGAGAGGGGCAAGTAATGACAGTGAGCACTATTTTCTCATAAAACCACAGTACAAATGTATCAATATCAATGCTGTTTTCAGTCACAGCTAAGCTTAAGAAGTTTTTTAAGAAGTGAGCATTTTGTAAGTATTTATTGCCAGAGAAGTTTTTTTCAATGTGCCGTGTTTCAGTGAAGCTAATGCCTTTTAGTACAGTTTCTTCAAAGTCAATTTGATACTGTTCGCTTGTTAGGAACTTCAACTTTCTTTTGTCATTTTCATATTTATCTTGAATGGAATTAGTTATGAAATCTTTTGCTTTTTGACTTAATTTGTCAAAGTACACATCTCTAAAAACACAGGATATAATTGTGAATGTTGTGGTTCGCTGTTGCCCGTCAATGATATCAAACCTTGAATCACATTCGTTGTTTACCAGCACTAATGAGCCACAAAAATATGTGTCAGTTTTATTTCCTATGAAAGCTGTAACTAAGTCATCAATTAAGTCAGATAAATTATCTTTATCCCATGAATAAGGCCTTTGGTAGTCAGGTACTTGGTAAAATTTT
Source organism: Ghiorsea sp. (assembly GCA_021772875.1). Taxonomy (GTDB): domain Bacteria; phylum Pseudomonadota; class Zetaproteobacteria; order Mariprofundales; family Mariprofundaceae; genus Ghiorsea. Next base: position 36,955 of record JAJFLD010000039.1, read on the forward strand.
TCATCATTAACTAGGATTGTCTTTAAGTTCTCAATTTCGGCTTCAATCTTCATCAGTATCCTATGGTTATGTCAATGTGACATTATTATAGCCTAAGCTATAGACGTTAGCGAGTTGTAGGTATTTGGCTTACAATAGCGTCTTTATGAAGGCTAAGGTTGCTGGCTTTTTTCTTGCCATGTTCTTGGATGTTGCATGAGTAAATTCAAGCTATCAGAAACGTTACAGCAGATGGCGCACTTGCCAGTTGAAGTCATCAGAATTCTGGGTAGTTATGGCCTGAGATATTGATTGGGTGCATTTAACACAGTGAAGACAAAGGCTCCGAGACATCAAACTTTGGCCAGAGCGGAATGTTTGCTAACCTTGTGCGGTAAGCTTTTATGGGCCACGGTTTCATTAATAAAGCGTATAGCTTGGTCTAATATGATTTTTCGTTCTTTAGTAGGTTGTGCGAACTGGCCTAGTATTTGTATTAGCCTATTGTAGGTAACCCGCGACCAAATGCATTTAGAGTAAACGGAAGTATTCTTTTTGAATTCTTCAAAGCTCCCGCATATTTCTTCCATATGTTGTTTTGAGATAGATGCATCTTCTTGTCGCGCTTCAATTGTTTTAGCCAATACATTAATACGATCTGCGATGATTTCGACCTCGGCAGGTGTGAAGAAACCTTCAGGGTCATCTAGTGCGCCTGCGATATCCTCTTTAAATTTTGCTCTAAGCTCTTGCAATGGATCAACTGTTGGTGCGAGCGCGTATAAATCTTCCTTGATATAGCTGCACCATCTGCTGATGATTCTAGGCAGGTCACCTAGTTTTGAAAGCATGAGGTATTCTTTCAGCTTATACTCACCAGGAGCAAACACAACATCTAAGCTGTGATACGTTCTCTTTTTTGATGGCATTAGAAACGGCTGAGTTAGAGCAAAGGAGTCTTCAATCATAGACTCGCTACATTCTAAGACATACTCTGGTTTATGTGAGAATGTTAATTTGATCAATGTCTTTCCAGTTTTAGGCAAAGCTATGATGAAATCATGTTTTGTGAACACTGATTCATCAAGAGCTTTGGCAATAGTTTGAATAAACGAAGTTTTTAGTTGGCTCATTTCTTTTCCCGGTGCACATAATTTGCTAAGTTCTAGATTAAGATTATTGGAGCTATTAGCTTTTAACTATTCGCCACAATCTCCTGTGTAACGTTCATTTCAGGTGAGTCTAGGTTATTGATGTGTCATTCAACGCGTTTTCTTGCATGTCTATGATTTATCTCCGCGGCATTTATTTCAGGAAGAAGTTTTGCAGTTGTTAGCAACTATTACCCAGAACGAATTTTAGCATAGAGTTATTCAAAAAATAATTAACTAAAGTTAGGGAACCTATGAACAACCCTTGATTTTCACATCAAAAAGCAACAAATTTTTAAAACAGAACATTTTAGTTCGGAAAAACACTGGCAAGCCGCTAGTAATTTAGACAGTTGAGCTCCTGATAATATTTATTTTCATACCTTATAGGTGAGAAATCCATTGTTGTTTCCATGATGCCGCACTGGATTGTAAACAGCGTAATAAAATTTAAGATATCTGAGCGTGTTTCCTCCCTCCTTGTTTTGCACATCTTTTTCTTTAATACGCTCAGTTTTAAGTAATGAGAAAAAGATTTCAGTAACAGTATTGTATCACAGGTAGGCTATGCACTCATGACCATTGGCTCGGCGATGCATGCTTGCTCGTTTTCAAGCTGACGATTTAGAGTGTTTTGAGCAACATGGCTTACTCCGCCTCCTTTAAACTCAGGGTGTTTCTTGTACCCTCGTTGAGAATCAAGACCTGCTTCTTTCATGATTCGATAAACGCGATTCTTGCCACAATGTTCACCCTGGTCTTTTAAGTCGCGTGTAATATTCCTAAACCATATGCAAAACCACTCGCCATCCAAAACTGTTTAACCTGCTGTAAAAGACGAACATCTTCTTTGGCCATCGTACTTAGTGGTTGCTTGAGCCATGCATAACAAGCATTGCATAATGGTATGGGGGTGTAGGCTCACATAACTTGTATTATCTATCACAGCGAGTTTCTTACTCTCGATAGAGTGACTCCTGTGATTAAGGTGCCGTGTTTTGTTTGGTACATTTGTAGCTGTTTTATGTTTCGGAAACTGGCAGCGAACATCCTAGTTGATAGATAAACTGGAGACAGCGGTTGAGCAATGAAAGATAAAAAGGTACAAAGAGCAATATGAAAATATTTAGATTGATGTGTTTGGCGTAAGCGTTTAATGCCAAATTTTTCAGCAACAGAACGTGAGACCTTGTACCGTGTGATTCATGCGCGGCGTGATATGCGCCATTTTTCTGGCGGACAAGTAGCCGATGATGTTTTAGCGCGCATATTAGAAGCTGCACATGCGGCACCTTCAGTGGGTTATATGCAGCCTTGGCGGTTTGTCAGGATTACCAAACCTGAGTTGCGGGCGCAATTGTTAACGCTGGTTGAAGAAGAAAAACAGCGCACATCTGAAGCTTTGGATAAACGGAAAGCTGAATTTATGCGTTTAAAAGTAGAAGGCATTCAAGACTGTGCGGAATTGCTTGCTGTGGTGTTGGCACCTGATGATGGCACAGTTTTTGGTAGGCGCACCATGGCAGAAGAAATGGCATTGTGTTCTGTTTCTTGTGCCATTGAGAACATGTGGCTGGCAGCAAGGGCTGAGAATTTGGGCATGGGTTGGGTTTCATTTTTTGAGCCTGCTGATGTAGCAGATTTATTAGCTTGTCCTACTGGTGCCAAACCTATTGCGCTGCTCTGCCTTGGGCCAGTGACAGATTTTTACGATAAACCGATGTTAGAAACAGCAGGCTGGCGTGAGCGTGAAATGTTAGATGTCGTGTTGGCAGAAAATCAGTACCCTTCGTCGCAAAAATAAGAACAAGAGCAATAAAAATTAAAAATCATCACTTGCCGATGACAACTTGGCACGTGTCGCTTGGGCGTATATGGTAGAGAAATGGCATTAAATATGCTGTTTTTTTGTGACCATTACACAGTGCTAAACAGATGTTGAAAAGTAAGGAGCTCACAATAACACATATCGCTACTGAACCTTCTATACAAGTCACGTCTAAACATGCGACTTTAGAGGCACGCATTCTCTTAGAGCAATTAAAGTTTCTTTATCCATCTTCGTTGCGAGGCGTGATGTTGTATGGTGTTGCTGGGCTTGCTTTGGTATATATGCAGTGGTTGCATATTGATCATAAGGTACTTGTTGCGTGGTTTTCTGCCATGTTATGTGTCGTGGTTTTTCGGATTTTATTATTAAAAGCTTTCCAGAAAAGAGAGGCAACTTGGCAACAGGCAGGATATTGGCGCAATTTATTTCTTTTAGGCGTGA
>JAJFLD010000040.1 GCA_021772875.1 Ghiorsea sp.
GATTGGGATATTGAGGTCTATGGTTTAGAGCCAGATGTTCTTCATGAAACCTTAAAAAACATGGGTCATTGCGAATCTGTAGGTAAACAATTCGGTGTCATAAAGCTATGGCTTGATGGTCTCGAGATTGATGTGGCCTTGCCGAGAAAAGAAGTGAAATCAGGGCTAGGTCATAAAGGGTTTACTGTTGATTGTGATCCGTATCTTGAGCCTGAACGGGCAGTTTTACGGCGTGATTTCACCATCAACGCTATGATGTTTAATCCTTTAACTGAACAGCTTCTTGATTTTCATGGTGGCTCTGAAGATTTGAGAAACAAAAGTTTGAAACATGTATCAGAAGCCTTTGTGGAAGATCCTTTGCGACCTTTGCGAGCTATGCAGTTTGCTGCGCGGTTTCAGTTAACATTAGCGCCAGAAACAGCGCAGCTATGCCAATCGATGTTGACCGAGGCACAAACCTTGCCCACACAACGTGTATGGCAGGAGTGGCTGAAATGGAGCGCATCTGACCATCCTTCGTATGGTTTGAATGCACTTAAAGATATGGGTTGGGATTCACTTTATCCAGAGCTACAAGCGATGATAGCTTGTCCGCAAGATGCATATTGGCACCCTGAAGGTGATGTTTGGATTCATACGTGTTTGGTGTTGGATGCAGCGGTACAATTAAAAACACAACGCGGATTATCAGAGCAGGAGCAAACGGTATTGTTGTTTGCTGCCTTGTGCCATGATTTGGGCAAACCGAAGGCAACGTATGTAGATGATAAAGGAAATGTTAGAGCCCCCCAACATGATAAATCAGGGGTGTTGCCGAGCCTGACTTTTTTAAAAAGCATTGCTGGACCTAAGTGGTTGCGTGTTGCAGTAAAACCTTTGATTGAAGAGCATATGGCTCATTTTTCGGGTGAGGCAACAACCAAAGCTGTGCGTCACTTGGCCAATCGTTTGGCACCAGTGAGTTTAAGGCTATGGGAGGCATTAACTGAAGCGGATGCTTGCGGGCGAACACCTGCGCCACCAAGTCGGCCTGGCTTAGCTTGGCTGGAGCAAGCCATACGCATACAGGTCGCCGAGCACAAAAGTAAAGCTCTGGTGACAGGGAAGCTATTGCAGCGCTGGGGCATGAAACCATCTTCACAGATGGGTGAAGTGCTTGAAAAAGCATATGCAGCACAATTGGATGAGTTGTTTCATGATGAAGCTTCAGCACATGAATGGTTTAAAAAGTATGGTGTTGCAAGTGATGGTGGCTAGACTTATCATATCACCATAATCATTGTATGGTTTAGTTGACTAGGAGTCTAGAAGTGTTTCATTACCGTCGGTTTTCAGATGCATCAGTGAGTGAAAAACTGCTAGATACCATGTTTTTATTGATGATGGGTGTAGGTTATCTTTTTGCACTGCTGCATTTGTATTATACACATGAAGGTCGCGATGGTGTTCCTGGCTTGTCGGCCCAAGATGTAATGATTGCTTATTATGGTACACACGAACAGACACGCTTGGGTGCTGCAATTATTGGCCCGATGAGTGATAATTTTCCTTCAGAACAAGCCAAGCAAGATGTTTTGGATTGGATTGGTCGTGGTGCAAATGAAGAGGATTTCAAGGTTAAAGTTGGCCCTATCTTCAATGAAAATTGTATCATGTGCCATTCAGCGGCCAGTGGCATGTCTGTGCCTTCGCTTGAAACATTTGCAGATGTGAAAGCTTTAACAGCCATGGACACGGGAGCATCGATTCCTAGTTTGGTGCGTGTTTCACATATTCATTTGTTTGGCATAGCCTTTATTCTATTTTTTGTAGGCAGAATATTTTTACTGTGCGAGATGCCTGTGTTGTGGAAGCGGGTTGCTGTTATCATCCCATTTGCGGCGGTACTTTTAGATATCCTCGCTTGGTATGTTACCAAAGTGGTGCCCAACTTTGCTTACGTGGTGATTTTGGCGGGTGGGCTGATGGGCATTTCGTTTGGGATGCAAATTGTTGTTTCGCTTTATCAAATGTGGTTTTCAACAGAAGCTTCTCACAGAGAAGAGTAAAAAGGAGTACGATATGAAAAAAACAATGCAAATTTTAATGGCTTTGGCAGCTCTTGGTTTACTTTCTTCACCTGCAATGGCATCGGATGTTCCTGATGCCGCAAAATTATTTAATAAAAAATGCAAAATGTGCCATGCCATGGATAAGAAAAAAGTAGGCCCTGCTATCAATAGCATGAATGTTGATGCAGCTGCGTTGCGCGATACGATTACCCAAGGTCGAAAAGCTATGCCAGAATTTGGGCATAGATTATCAGCTGAAGAGATTGATGCTTTGGTTGTGCTGATTCAAGAAAATCACGCAAAATAAACCAAAAATAGCGCACCGTAATTGCGGTGTGATGTTAAGGAAGATGCATTTTGGAAACGACTGAAAATAATGGTCGTGCTTCCCGTTTGGGTGGCGCAGACCTTTTTGACTTAGCTTTAATTAAAAAACATGATAAAGCAGGGCCGCGTTATACATCCTATCCAACTGCGCCTATGTTTCATGATGGCATTGGCTC
>JAJFLD010000005.1 GCA_021772875.1 Ghiorsea sp.
TGTTTCTGTTTCAAAGTCGGTATTAAAAGAGGTGCAAACATCCAAAACTGCGGTATTACTTTCTGATTTTACGAAAGATGGTGACACGGCACAAGTATCGTCGTTGATGATTATGGGTGTTCAGTCTGTGATGTGCGCGCCCATCATTCATGAAGACAAAGTGATTGGTGCTGTGCACATTGATACACGCATTGGACAAGGGCTGTTTGCCAAAAAAGATTTACAGCTTCTTAGTGGTATTGTGAATTATATTGCAATGGCAATTATAAATGTTGGGTTAACCAAAAAAATTGAGCGAGAATTAAAAATACAGACGCAGTTTGAGCATCTGTTATCACCCAACATCGTGAAACAACTGGTGTCAGGAAAGCTTAAAATCGGCAAAGTTGGTGAGCTGAGAAAGGTTACGATTATGTTTGCTGATATTCGTGATTTTACGCGTATGAGCCAAAAAACATCACCTACCGAAGTGGTCGCTTTGCTTAATCAATATTTTGAACGTGTTGTTGAAATTATCTTTAAACATGGTGGTACTGTAGATAAATATATGGGTGATGCTGTGATGGCGTTGTTTGGCGCGCCTATTCCCATGCAGGATCAAGAAGATGCGGCATTAACATGTGCTTTAGAGATTCAAGATATGCTGAAAGTTTGGAATCAAGAGCGCATTGAAGCAGATGAAGATGTTATCTTGGTTGGTATTGGTATTAATAGTGGCGAGGTTATTGTTGGCTCTATTGGTTCGAGTCAAACCATGCAATACACATGCGTTGGCAATGCTGTTAATGTGGCCTCACGTTTAACAGGCCTAGCCAAGGCGGGACAAACTGTTGTTGGTAAGTCCATCATGGGTGCGGTAAAATCAGAAACAATTTGCAAAGCTTTGCCGCCTGCAGTGATCAAAGGTATTGATAATAAAGTTCAAGCTTATGTAGTTACAGGAAAAGGTTTTGGCGTGTGAAAACAATGCAATAAAACATGAATTATTAATCCGACGTTTACAATACCGCTTAAAAAGACAAGGCATGCTGGAGCTGGATGTGTGGTTATCACCACTGCATCAGGCTTTGGCAAGTCAGAATATAAAACTTACACAATCTATTGAAGAGATTTTAATGTGTGAAGTACCAGAGCTTTTGGCCATGCAAACAGGTCAGCGACCTATTCCTGAGGAGCTTAAACAGTGGTTAAATATATCATCATAAGCATATTGTTGATGGCTTGTACATCAAGTGAGTATGCACAACAAAATGCTGCACCACAGGCAACGGACACCACCAAGATAGAGACAGAACGACAACTACCTTTATTGCATATCCAGCCTCAAGTTTATGTTTTGGGTGACATCAAAGAGGGGGAAGCAGCTATTGCGACTTTCCTTCTTAGAAACAACAGCAAAAAAACCATTGAGTTGGTGGATATTCAAGCTTCATGTGGTTGCACTGCAGCAGAGCCAGATAGTTATATTATTTCGCCAGGTGAGTTTACGCAGTTGAAAGTTGCTGTAGATACCACCGCAAAACAAAATGACATCAAGAAATCTATTTATATTACCGATTCCTCAGGTCATAAAGCAAGCGCCACTTTAGAGTTTAATGTTGTTAAAAATCCACATCTTATGCAAGGCGTAGATGTTAAAGGTATCTTTGATGGTCAATGTGCTTCTTGTCATTTCCAACCTTTGGTTGGCGAAACATCGGCTAAAAAACTTTATGAAGTTGGTTGTGCAATGTGCCATGGTGCTGATGCAGAGGGAGCATATGCACCAAGTTTGCGTGGTTATGCCTCACTAGCAGCCTTGAAGCATATCGTCGCCGCGGGTGTTGGTAAACCACAAATGCCTGGGTTTGGAGAAAAAAATGGTGGGCCGTTAACCGTGCAACAAATTGATAATTTATCAGAATGGTTAATGACACTGCCTAAAAAATAAAAGATATTAAAATCGGTTGATGCAATCGCTAGCAAGCAAGCTACACTGCGCGCAGTATTGCTACGCCTATCGTATGAAGGAGAATCTGTATGCCTTGGAACCAAAATCAGGACAATAATCCGTGGGGAAGTAATAAACCCGGACCAGCTGGCGGAGGCAATAAACAAACGCCTCCAGACTTAGATAAAGTGTTAAAAGATTTAAACGACAAATTTGGCGGTTTTTTTGGCGGCGGTAAAGGCGGCAATGGCAACGGTAGTCCAGAAGTCAGCAAGGGCATGATTATCGCAGCCATTGGTGTGGCTTTTGTCGTATGGCTTGCGTCAGGGTTTTATATTGTTGCCGCAGATGAAGAAGCAGTTGTACTTCGTTTTGGTCAACACACCGATACACGCAGCCCTGGTTTGAACTGGCATTTGCCATATCCCATTGAAACTGTAGAAAAAATACCAACTTTATCCGTGCAACGATTGACCATTGGTTTTAGAACTTTACCTGACGGTAGAGAACGTAAAATGAACCAAGAGTCTTTGATGCTAACTAAAGATGAAAATATCGTGGATATCTCTTTTGTGGTGCAATATAAAATCAGTAATATTGAAAATTATTTATTTCAAATTGATGCATCTCAAGCTGTTCAAACTGTGCGCGATGCTGCGGAAAGCTCTATTCGTGAGGTCATTGGTAGCACCTTAATTGATGATGTAATGACGGATAAAAAAGCCTTGGTTGAAGATGAAACAAAAACGGGCATTCAAAAAATACTTGATACATACAAAGCTGGCATTCGGGTTACCACTGTAACCTTGAAAGATGTGCAACCACCAGAGCGAGTGAGCAAAGAGTTTAAAGATGTGGCAAGTGCGCGTGAAGATAAAGAGCGTACTAAAAACGAAGCTGAAACCTATGCTAATTCTGTCATTCCTAATGCACGTGGTGAGGCTAAGAAGATGCTACTTGAAGCTGAGGCCTATGCTAAGGAAGTTGAAGATCGTGCAACTGGTGAGGCAGATCGTTTTAACAGCTTATATCAAGCTTATAAAAAAGCGCCTGAAGTCACGCGTAAACGTTTATATCTAGAAACCATGGAAACTGTATTGGCTGGTTCAGATAAAGTTATTATCGACACATCAGTGGCCAAACAAGTTTTGCCCTATTTGCCACTGAATCGTGCTGATAAGGTTGAGGTGAAATAATGAATATGAAACAAATCATTACAGGCTTGATTGTTGCAGCAATTTTTATATTTGTTAGCCGCAGTGCTTTTATTGTGGATCAACGTGACCAAGTATTGGTCATGCAATTTGGTAATATTACGGGTGCCCCGATTACCAAAGCAGGCTTGCATTGGAAACTTCCTTGGCAAAATACTGTGATTTTTGATAAACGTTTATTATCCAGTGAAAACATGCCCAATGAAGTCATCACCAAAGATAAAAAGAAAATCATTGTGGATAGTTTTACACGTTGGAAAATCATAGACCCGCTCAAAGTGTTTCAGGTTGCCAAAACACGCGAGCGTGTTGAATCTCGTATGCAAGATGTGGTGAGTGCAAAAGTACGTGAAGTTTTAGGTCAACATACGTTGCATGAAATTGTGTCTGGTGGTGAAGGCGGCAACAAACGCACATCTTTGATGGTTGCTATTCGTGACTTGTCGGATAAGGAAGCATCTTCATTGGGTATTGAAGTGGTAGATGTGCGTATCAAACGCGCTGACTTGCCTGAAGAAAACTCTGAATCTGTGTTTCGCCGTATGAAAGCTGAGCGTCAACGTATTGCTAAACAGTACCGCTCTGAGGGTGAGGAAGCTGCATTAGAAATCCGTGCCGAAGCAGATAAGGAAAGTAAATTCTTATTGGCTGATGCTTATAAAAACTCAGAAATTGTCCGTGGTAATGCAGATGCTAAAGCTACGAAGATTTATGCAAAAACACATGAAGAAGATCCTGCCTTTTACGCTTTCACACGCTCATTAGAAGCGTATAAAAAAGCAATGGCAACACAAAGTAGGGTTGTTTTATCACCCGATTCTGAATTTTTCAGGTTCTTCCAAAAATCTAAATAGGGTTATGTGATGAATGACTTGTGGGCAGCCTTAGGGCTGGTCTTGGTATTGGAAGGGGCGCTTTATGCGCTTTTTCCTTATGCCATGATTAACATGTTACGCAAAATCCCAAAAATGCCTGTTTCATCGTTGCGTTTTATGGGTTTTTGTAGCATCGCTATCGGTTGGATGGTGGTGTGGTGGATTCGCAACTGACCACAAAATAAACCAGAAGGGCTTGAAAAAGTGATTCGGCGTTATTATCTAAGCCTATATTCAAAACAACTTAAGAGGTTAACATGTCCAAAGAAACAATGAATTTCCAAACAGAAGTAAAACAACTTTTGGATTTGATGATTCACTCGCTCTACTCCAACAAAGAAATTTTCCTGCGTGAGCTTATTTCTAACGCATCAGATGCTGCCGATAAATTACGCTTTGAAGCAACCACTGATGACGCTTTGTTTGAAGGCGATTCTGATTTGCATGTTTTTGCATCATGGGATAAAGAAGCCCGCACCATCACCATTTCCGATAATGGTATTGGTATGAATCACGAAGAAGTGGTATCCAATATTGGCACGATTGCCCGCTCTGGCACCAAAGAATTCTTTGGTAAACTCTCTGGCGATAAAGAAAATGATGCCCATTTGATTGGACAGTTTGGTGTAGGTTTTTATTCATCTTTTCTTGTCGCCGACAAGGTAACATTAACCACACGTCGCGCTGGCACCACAGCAGAACATGGTGTGCAATGGATTTCCGAAGGTGATGGTAAATTCACCATTGAAACTGTAACCAAAACCAAGCGTGGCACCGAAATTGTACTGCACTTGCGTGAAGATGCAGATGAGTATCTCAATGATTGGAAATTACGCAGCATCATCAATAAATACGCAGATCATATTCCTTTTCCTATTCGTATGCTCAAACCCGCAGCACCTGCTGAAGAAGGTAAAGAACAAGAAGTTGCTGTTGAAATCGAGACTGTGAATCAAGCATCTGCTTTGTGGGCGCGCTCTAAATCAGAGCTTACAGATGAAGATTACAATGGTTTTTATAAACATGTAGCACATGATTTTGAAGATCCTCTTACCCATGTACACCAACGCTTGGAGGGCAAATACGAATATACCATACTCTTTTACATTCCTAAACGTGCACCCTTTGATTTATGGCAAGCCGAAGCCAAGCATGGCGTAAAGCTTTATGTTCGCCGTGTTTTCATCATGGAGGCAACTGAAGATTTGATGCCGCGTTATCTGCGCTTTGTACGTGGTGTGATGGATTCTTCTGATTTACCTTTAAATGTTTCGCGAGAAATTTTGCAACAAAGCCCTGCCATGGATGCGATGAAAAAAGGGGCAAGCAAACGTGTTTTAAGTTGGCTTAAAGATTTGGCCAGCAACGAAGCCGACAAATACGCTGAGTTTTGGTCTGAGTTTGGTAGTTGTTTGAAAGAGGGCGTGATTGAAGATGAGAAGAATAAAGATATCATTTCTTCTTTATTGCGTTTTTCTAGCACTGAGCAAGATGAACAGTCTGTTTCATTCACCGATTATGTAGCACGCATGAAAGAAGGGCAGGATAGCATTTATTATATCACTTCTGAATCGCTGGCCTCTGCTAAGAGTAGCCCGCATTTAGAAATTTTCCGTAAAAAAGGTATAGAAGTTCTTCTTTTATCTGATCGCATTGATGAATGGTTAACTTCACATTTAACTGAGTTTGATGGCAAGTCATTGCAATCGATTGTAAAAGGTGAGCTTGATTTGTCTGCCATTGGCGAAAATGTTGAAGCAGAGCAAAAAGAACACGAAGAAGCTGCCAAATCAGCAGAGCCAGCAGTGAAAAAGCTTAAAGAAGCTTTGGGTGATAGAGTCAAAGATGTGCGCACTACCGATCGTTTAATTGAATCGCCTGCGTGTTTGATATCGGATGCCTTTGATATGTCGGGTAATATGGAACGGATTCTAAAACAAGCAGGTCAAGATGTTCCGAGTGTGAAACCAATCTTGGAAATCAATCCAGACCATGAATTGGTCAAGCGCTTAAGCAAAATGCGTTCAAAAGATAAAATCGCTGATTTTGCCGATATTCTTTTTGACCAAGCAGTGCTTGCAGAAGGCGCTTTGCCAGAAGATCCAGCAGGTTTTGTGCGTAAAGTTAATGCGCTGTTAATCACACAATAAACCTAGATATTAGGTGTCTTCACTCAACTTTAAAGTGATTGTCAAAGACGCGACGGGTTTTGCCCGTCGTGGTCAATTGAGCTTGCCACATGGAACCATACAAACGCCCGTTTTTATGCCTGTAGGCACGCAAGCCACTGTTAAAAGTCTTACACCTGCTGATTTAACAGATGATATTGAAGCAGAAATCATTTTGGGTAATACCTACCATCTCATGTTGCGGCCAGGTGCTGATGTTATTGAAAAAATGGGTGGCCTACACAAATTCATGGCTTGGGACAGACCGATTTTAACAGATTCAGGCGGCTTTCAGGTGTGGTCCTTGGGTGATTTGCGTAAAATCGAAAAAGATGGTGTTCGTTTTAGCTCACATATTGATGGCTCGAAGTGGTTTTTAGGCCCTAAAGAAAGTATGGAAATTCAGCGTAAGTTGGGCAGTGATATTGTGATGGCCTTTGATGAATGCACACCATATCCCGCCACATACGAGGAAGCACGCCAATCTATGGAAATGTCTATGGTCTGGGCAAAAGATTGCCGCGAATTTTTTCCCGTCAATGATAGACAAGCTTTGTTTGGTATTGTACAAGGTGGAATGTATGCTGATTTACGCCGTGAAAGTTTGAATGCGATTGCTGAAATAGATTTTGAAGGTATTGCCTTAGGTGGATTATCTGTGGGTGAGCCTAAAGAAGAAATGATGGCGATGCTGGATGCGCTTGCGCCACACTTACCCGTCGACAAACCCCATTACGTGATGGGTGTTGGCACACCAGATGATTTGATTGAAGGCATTGATCGTGGCATTGATATGTTTGATTGCGTGATGCCTAGCCGCAATGCGCGTAATGGCACATTGTTTACAGACACGGGTAAAATCAACATTAAAAACCTCAAACACCAAACCGATGCAGCACCCATCATGGACGATTGCACATGTTATACATGCAAAAATTTTTCAAGAGCATATCTTCGCCACCTGTTTATGGCGAAGGAGCTGTTAAGTTCGAGGTTGAACACCTTGCATAATCTTCATTACTATTGCGATCTGATGAAGAGGGCGCGTTTGGCATTGGAAGAGCAGCGGTGGCCAGAGTTTCGCGATGGATTCTTGAAAGTCTATCGCAATCAATAAGTTAGAAATAAAACATAAAGTAATATAAGGACTAAAAATGAATATTTCCACACTACGTAAAACCATTTCTCAAGCAGCTGTTGTTATCTCCGTTGCACTTTTGCCCGCAAATACAGCTTTTGCTGAGGCAGGTGGAGCCAGCGATGGTTTGATGTCTTTAGCCCCATTACTTTTAATTATGGTTATTTTTTGGGTTTTGCTTATTCGCCCTCAGCAAAAAAAGATGAAGGCGCATGCTGAAATGCTTAAAGGTATTAAAAAAGGTGATAAAATCGTTACTGGTGGTGGTTTTCTAGGTCAGGTTATTGACGTAAAAGAACAGCATTTGGTTGTAGAAATTGCCGAAGGTGTACGTGTTAAAGTCAAACAAGATACAATTCTTGACCTGCAAAACAATGAAAAAGTAGCAACAAAATAACTTACTCGATTTATTAAGGACAAAACCATGCAAGCTTATTCGCGTTGGAAATTCTGGCTAATTCTTGTTGTACTCATTAGTGCAATCATGGGTACAGCCCCCAATCTTATCTCTGTGCCGAGCTGGTGGCCGGCATCCATGAGCAAACCACTCAACCTTGGGTTGGATTTGAAAGGTGGTATCCATCTTGTTGTTGATGTTGATATTGATAAGGTTATTACGCAACAGGTATCTGATAATGTAAATGGCGTTCGCCGCACTTTGCGGGAAGAAAAAATTCGTTATCAAAAGCTGGATAGCAATGCAACGCAAGTGAGCGTGGTGTTGAAAAACACGGATGATGCTGATAAAGCAGAGAAAGCCCTTAAAAACCTTTTGCCAGGTTATGATATGGAACAACCTGAAACTGGTACCTTTGTTTTCACCATCTCAGAGAGTGAAGCCAAAGAAATCAAGTCTTATGCCATTGAGCAAACCATTGAAGTCATTCGTCGTCGTGTGGATGCCTTGGGTACCACGGAACCTGTTATCATGCGTCAAGGTGATCATCGTGTTTTGGTGCAAATCCCAGGTTATGAAGATTCTGCACATGCCAAACTCATTATTGGGCAAACCGCACAATTAGAATTCAAGCTTGTTGATGAAAAAGGTGATTTAAACAAAGCCTTATCAGGCCAAATCCCAGCTGGTGATATGATTGCTTATTATGAAGATGGTCGCCCCATCTTATTAAAAGAACGCACTGAATTATCAGGCAAAGATGTTTCACAAGCGCGTGTTTCGATTGATTCTCAAAACAATGAACCTGCAGTAACGCTAAAGTTCAATACCCAAGGCGCACGCATGTTTGATCGTTTGACCCATGAGAATGTTAAAAAACGTTTTGCTATTTTGCTTGAAGGTAAAGTGCAATCAGCTCCTGTGATTCAAGAGCGTATCTCAGGTGGCACCGCACAAATCACGGGCAGCTTTTTGATTGATGATGCACGAAACCTTGCCATTGTACTGCGCGCTGGTGCTCTGCCTGCACCTATTAAAGTGGTAGAAGAGCGCTCTATTGGCCCCAGCTTAGGTCAAGATTCGATTGATCAAGGTTTAAATTCTATCATTTATGGTTGTGTCGCAGTCTTGTTTTTCATGCTTATTTATTATCGTTTCTTTGGGTTGGTGGCCAATATAGCCTTGTTGTTCAATATTTTATTGATTGCAGCTGCGATGAGTATGTTGGGCGCAACACTTACACTTCCAGGCATTGCCGGCATTGTGTTAACCATCGGTATGGCAGTAGATGCCAATGTGCTTATTTTTGAGCGCATACGCGAAGAAATCAATAATGGTAAAACGCCATTTGCAGCTATTGATGGTGGTTATGATAAAGCATTCTCAACCATTATGGATGCCAATATTACAACCTTGATTGCAGCATTTGTTTTGTTCCAATTTGGTTCAGGGCCAATCAAAGGTTTTGCTGTCACTTTAAGTGTAGGTATTTTGGCTTCAATGTTTACGGCTATCGTGGTTACACGCGCGATTATTGTGTTGAGTTATAAAAAACGTAAAAATGTCAAAACATTGAGTATTTAAGGAATTATTATGCAACTTATTCGTCCAGATATTAACATTAATTTTTTAGGTAATCGTAAAATTGCTTTATCATTATCAGCCGTAGTGCTCTTGATTTCATTAACTTTAATCATTTTTAAAGGTTTGAATTTAGGCATTGATTTCACGGGTGGTACCTTGGTTGAGGTTAAATTTCATCAGCAAGTAGAGATTGCTAAAATTCGTGAGGCAATCACCCCTGAAGGTTATGGTAAAGCGGTTATCCAAGAATTTGGCTCACCGCAAGATATTTTAATCCGTGTACAAAATCAAAGTGATGTTGAATCTTCAGTCATCAGCACAGATATCCTTGATGCATTAAGCAATCAGTTTGGCCCAGATCAAGTTGAAATGCGTCGGGTTGAGTTTGTGGGGCCACAAGTGGGCGAAGAGCTTAAGTCTGCGGGTATGTGGGCCGTTATTTACACACTTATCGGGATTTTAGTTTATGTAATGATACGCTTTAAGTTGCGTTTTGCCTTGGGTGCAGATGCAGCTTTGGTACATGATATTATCATTGTTGTCGGTGTGTTTTCCCTCTTTAACATTGAGTTCTCACTCTCTGTTGTAGCAGCACTTTTGACAGTACTTGGTTATTCATTGAATGATACTATTGTGGTGTTTGACCGTATTCGTGAAAATTTCGACTCCAATCGCAAAAAGAAGAATCCAGAGAATGAAGCAATTGTGTGTAACCAATCGATCAATCAAACACTTACCCGCACGTTGATGACATCATTTACGACATTGTTGGTAGTCATTTCATTGTATGTATTTGGTGGCGAAGTGATTCATGATTTTGCCTTTGCTTTGATTGTAGGAATTGCTGTAGGTACATATTCATCGATTTTTATTGCTACACCTATCATGCTTTCTTTGGAAGGTAAGTTTGAAATGTCTGAAGAAGATCTTAAAGCGTTGGAAGCAAAACCTTAAATATGCTTGGCACTATGATGAAAGGGGATGTAACCCCTGAATTGGAAAGTGGCCAACGCGTTTTCCATGCCTATGGTGATGACTATTTCCAACTTGGGCAAGATCGTTTTGAAGCCAGCTTATACTTCCATGAAGGTGAAGTCACAACGCCTTGGTTGCAAGGCGATATTTCATTATTAAAGGTTTCAGATTTGAAATGGCTTGAAGACAAAACACCAGAAATCTTGGTGATTGGTACAGGTCGTCGCACAGCTTTTCCTAGCGCAGAAGTCTTGGATTATCTGGCTGATATGCATATTGGTTTTGAATGTATGGATTCGCTTTCAGCGGCACGCACGTTTAACATATTGATTGGTGAAGGGCGTAAGGTTGCTGCTGCTATGCTGTTGCCGGGCGTTCGAGGATAAACGCTGAAATGGCAAGTTATGAACTCATGATAGAAACGCATTTCTCAGCTGCACACCAGCTTAGAGGTTACCCAGGTGATTGTGCGCGTTTGCATGGTCACAATTGGCATGTTCGTCTTTATGTAGCGTGTACCGAGCTTGATGAACTTGGGTTGGGCATAGATTATAAGATTATGAAAACTGAGCTTAAAGCCGCTTTGGAGCCTTGGGATCATTACAATCTCAATGATGTATCACCTTTTGATGTTATCAACCCAAGCAGTGAAAATGTAGCTTTTGAATTATACAAAACCATGGCCGCGCGTCTTGAAAATGAGCGTTTAAAAGTGACACGTGTAGAAATATCTGAGACATGCACAGCAAAGGTTACCTATTGGCCATGATAAAATATTTATGTTTACTTGCATTTATACTTGGGCTTTCAGCTTGTGATGATTCCATCCAAGCAACCAAAGTTGAAGGTCATGCTAAACAAGCATTTGAGAAAAATGCTATTGATGCGGCAGGTGTTGCCGAAGGTGAAAATCAAGTCTCGCCGAATGGTCGCCCATCACACTAATTAAAACCTTAACATCTCCCTTTTATTGGCGATGTTATATTTTGGTGATAATTGTGTAATATCTATCCTTTATTGTTCGCTTAAATCTAAACGTAGAGGTGAATAACATGAATAAAATCAATCCTTGGACCTTGGTTGTGGCAAGTGTCTTATTTTTAGCACTGCCCATGCAAACCCAAGCTACAGAAAAAATGAAAACCACCGAAAAAGCAATTTTTGCAGGTGGTTGCTTTTGGTGTATGGAAAAACCTTTTGAGCAAATAGATGGTGTTAGCACAGTAGTTTCTGGTTATACCACAGGTAAAATAAAGAACCCAACTTATAAAAATTACGGCAGTGGTGGACATCTCGAAGCTGTAGAAATTACTTATAACCCGAATAAAGTGAGCTATAAAAAACTACTGGATGTATTTTGGCACCAAATTAACCCCACGGATGCAGGTGGCCAGTTTGTTGATCGCGGTTATGAATATACGTCTGGTATTTTTTACTTGAATGAACAGCAGAAAAAAGATGCTGAAATGTCCAAAGCGGCATTGATTCAAAGCAAAGTCTTTACTCAACCCATAGTCACACCCATTGCCGCAGCCCAAACCTTTTATCCAGCTGAAGATTACCATCAGGATTATTATAAGGTGAATCCTGTTCGTTATTGGTATTATCGCAAAGGCTCTGGTCGGGATCAGTTTTTGGATAAAGTATGGGGCGAGGATAGAGGACAACATAGCGGAGAGGCACATAACAAAATGACGAATTTAAAAGATAAATTAACACCCTTACAATATAAAGTAACACAAGAAGAGGGCACTGAGCCACCTTTTAACAATGCATATTGGGATAATAAAGAAGCGGGCATCTATGTCGACATCGTTTCAGGTGAGCCGTTGTTTAGCTCCACTGATAAATTTAAGTCTGGCACAGGCTGGCCTAGCTTTACCCAGCCGCTGACTGCTGAAAATATCGTTGAAAAAGAAGACCGTGGTTTGTTCACTTCACGTACAGAAGTGCGCAGCAAAGAAGGTGATTCCCATCTTGGTCATGTCTTCAATGATGGCCCAGCTCCTACAGGTCTTCGTTATTGTATCAACTCGGCATCGCTACGTTTTGTGTCCGCAGATGCCTTGGCAACGGAAGGTTATGAGCAGTATTTAAGCTTATTTAAAACAAAATAATGGAATAGCATTTACTTAAAAAATACCAGCAAGCCATGGGTATTTTTTAAGTAAGCTTCGATATCTTCTTGTACACGTATATGTAAGCTAGGTATGATTGCGTGTTTTATAAAATGAGTGCTCAGAGGATTTTATGCAGCAAAATGAAGATTTTATCCATGGGTTATTGGATTTTGTAAAAAAGTCGCCTACACCTTTTCATGCTGTGCAAAATATGGTTGGAATACTTGAGGGCGCTGGTTTTAAGCGTTTGAATGAGAAAGAGCAGTGGGGTGTTATAAATAACCAACCTGACCAACGTTATTTTGTAACACGTAATGATTCATCGCTTATTGCTTTGACTCTCAATCAGCCTTTGGTTGAATTTGGTTTACATATGGTTGGTGCGCATACAGACAGCCCATGCTTAAAAGTGAAACCCAATCCTGAAATCACAAAACATCATTACCTACAGTTGGGCGTTGAGGTTTATGGTGGTGCTTTGCTCAATCCATGGTTTGATCGTGATTTGTCGTTGGCTGGTCGTGTGAGTTATCTCAATGAAAATGGCCACATTAAACATCAATTGATTGATTGGGAAAAAGCGATTGCTGTGATTCCGAGTTTAGCAATTCACCTTGATCGCGAAGCCAATGAACAACATAGTATTAACAAACAAACGGACTTACCCCCTATACTGATGAAATTAGCCGCGCATAATCCGGATAATGATGAAGTAAACTTTAACCAACTATTGCTTGAGCTTGTGAATGATAAAATTGCATCTTTACAGTGCAATGATGCGCAAAAAGCAATGAAAATCCTCGATTACGAATTGAGTTTTTATGACGTTCAGGCACCTGCGGTAGTTGGCCTCAATGATGACTTCATCACCAGCGCACGCTTAGATAATCTACTTAGTTGTTATACAGGATTGATGGCTTTGATCGAGGGCGATGGTGATAAAAATACATTGCTTATCTGCACCGATCATGAAGAAATTGGCAGCATGTCGGCGGCTGGCGCGCAAGGTAACTTCTTAGAAGCTGTGCTACGACGCTTGGTTCACAACGATGAAGACCTATCACGTATGCTCGCCTCTAGCCTGATGGTTTCAGCGGATAATGCACATGCTGTACATCCTAATTTTGCCAATAGACACGATGAAAATCATGGCCCAATCCTCAATGAAGGCCCTGTGATTAAAATGAATGCCAATCAACGTTATGCCACAAATAGTGAGACCAGTGCTTTATTTAAACAGTGTTGTGTTTTGGCAGGTGTGCCTGTGCAATCTTTTGTGGTTCGCTCTGATATGGCATGTGGCAGTACTATTGGTCCGATTACAGCCAGTAATCTAGGCGTGCGAACAGTTGATGTGGGTGTGCCAACATTTGCTATGCACTCTATACGTGAACTGGCGGGAAGCTTAGATGCTTTTTACCTTTATCGCGCATTGCGACAATATTTTCATGAGTGTGCGTAAAAGCGTATACCTCGTCCTTTGAAGATGGAAGACATTTCAATAATAAAATAAGGAAATCAATATTTGTAGCTTTGTATGATTTGAACACAAAATACAAAGCCACCAAATGACCAGAAATAGATTTTAATGATGTTCAATAGGCCTTTTGCTCATTCAAGCACTGAGTGTTTGGTGTAGGCGACTATATTGCCTTAAGTACATTTCTTTGTTTCTTGTATAAAGACGTTTTTTGTTGGTTTTTATTGGCTATCTGCAGTAACGTTCGCCTGTTGGTTCTTTATGTTGCTGCATAGCCAGGTACAAATAAACCAACATAATCAAGCTCTTTAAGAACCAACAAAGCGGAGAAAGTTACAAGTCATGCCATTATCTATTGATATTGTCGAAAATTCATCTGTTCCCTATGATAAAAATCAGCTTAAGCTTAGCGATGGTGGTGGTCTTTATTTGTTGGTTAAAGGCTCAGGCCGCTATTGGAAGCTTGCTTATCGCTTTGAGGGTAAACAAAAATCATTAGCGCTGGGTGTTTACCCAACAGTTGGTCTTGATGAAGCACGGTTAAAACGCGATGAGGCTAAAGTTTTTCTAAAACAGGGTATTGATCCAAGCCTGATAAAGAAACAACAAAAGGCTGAGTTAAACAACACCTCCTATCAAACGACTGCTGAGCTCCCATTTGTTAAGGTGCAAGAGCAAGTCACAGCTACACCTCAAATTTATACAGCTTTAGCTCAATCAAAAGGGACAGACATAGAACAACGTCGTTTGGCTATTTTACAAATACTTGCTAAAGTAAATGGTTATCATATCAACGAAAAAGAACTGCAACAAAAGCTTGATTCGCTTGGTTTCAGAGTATCGTTTGACCGCATTCGCACCGACATCGCTTGGCTGTATGAACAGCAAGTTATTGATATGGATAGGGCTTCAGTTTGGTTGATTCATTTAACTCAAACAGGATTGGATGTGGTTGACTCGCGGTGCTGGATTCCTGGCATTCAACAACCCGAACAACCAAAATAAGAACCAACAATTAAATACTTGCACATGTTCATGAACCAACAAAACAAGGGGGAGTATGACATTGTGAATTTATACATACATCGTCGTAAATGAAGCTAGCTTTTTCTTTTTCTTTTTATACCTATGCCGCGGAGAACCCATGAACCAACACATCACGCAATTGATTGAGAAAATACGTCAGCTCGAAGATGAGTTGGAAATTGAATTTGCCAGAAGACGCACTGAATTAAGCTTTAGTATTCATAACCAAAAAGTTATATTTGAGCAGGCAGTGGTTCACCACCATCAACAATTCAAAATCAAGCTCTCCAGCTATATTTTTCACGCACACCTTAAAGTGCTTGTCACAGCACCTTTTATTTATGCGCTTATTATTCCCTTTTTATTGCTTGATGTGATGGTAAGCCTTTATCAATGGATTTGTTTTCCAGTGTATGGCATCAACAAAGTGAACCGGGCCAGTTATTTTATCTATGATAGGCGTCATTTGGTTTATCTTAATGCCATTGAGAAGATTAATTGTGCCTATTGCAGCTATGGCAATGGTTTGATTGCTTATGTGCGCGAAGTTGCAGCCAGAACAGAACGTTATTGGTGTCCCATCAAGCATGCCGAACGCAGCAAGGCTACGCACAACCATTATGCTCATTTCTTCGATTATGGCGATGCTGAAAGTTACCATGATTATCTAGCTAAGCAGCAGAGCATGAACTTAAAAGAAAAAAACTTGGATAAAAACCGTTAGTTTTTAAATTCTTTAAAACCATGGCTTTATGAGAATCAAAGTCTCTCAGGCATAATAGTGAGCGAGCTTTCGCCATTGGTGAGCAATACTTCACCGTCTTGAATCATATATTGTAGCTGCATACTACGTTTTGCCATCTCGCCCATAGCAGTAAAGCTTTCATCTGTGATTGCAACAATGGTTAGATTGTCAAAGCGGGATAGTTTATTTTTTATCTGTTCCCACCAAACCAAAGCACTGCGATAGTTGTAGGTAAATATATATACCTTTTTGGCTCGGCCACAGGCTTTGCGTAGACGCTTTTCATCAGGTTGACCAAGATCAATCCAAACTTCAATTTCATCACTCAAGCTTTTTTGCCATAATTCAGGTTCATCATCGGCATTTAAACCTTTGGTGAAAGCCATGTATTCGTTGGCATGCAGCGCAAATGCTAAGATGCGAATCATCATGCGCTCAACACTTTCAGAAGGGTGGCGGGCTATGGTGAGATTGTGAGACTCAAAATAATAAGTATCCATATTACTGATTTGAATATCTGCTTTATAGATCGTTGATTTAATTGCCATGCGAGCTTCTAGGCTAGAAGTCAAGGGCTGGCAAGCTTGGGGCGTGACATTTACTACATACTAAAGTTAAACTAGGCCAATCATAACGATGTATCGGGTTAACATTTGAGGAACTAATATGGCAAATATCATGGCATTCAAAGAAGGTGATAAGCTCATTGCTCAGGGTGAAAAAGATACTGCTGCTTATTTGATATTATCTGGCTGGCTAGAGGTGAGTAGGTTGCAGCGAGATGGCGGCATTGATGTTGACATACTACAAGCTGGTGAAATTGTAGGTGAGTTGGGTTTGGCTGGGCTTGCAAGTCAGCGCACCGCAACGGTAACAGCACTTACTGATGGTGAAGTTGAAGTGATCGATAGGGGTACTTTAATTCGGCTGGTAAACAAACCCGGTGGTGGTTTAACGCCTTTATTGGCAGCTCTTTTTTTCCGCTTACAAAATGTGTTGATTGAAGATGATATTGATGAAGATGATGCAACCTTTATTTCATACGCCAAACTTGAAGGCATCAATAAACATGCAAAACAAGATTTATGTAACCGACCAAAAATGATCGGCCACTTACCGTGGGTTTTTGGTGCTTATCGCCAGCCACAAACGGTCACAGAGCTCTTTGATGATCCCAAACGCATAGATGTGCGATTAACTGGATGCAGCTTGCGCATCAATGAAAAACATATTGTACTCGAAGCCGCGGAAGCAGGTGGTTTGCAATTGCGCATTGAAAATTATGGTGATTATTGTGAAATAGATGGTGAAAAAAATGTACACAATAGCAACAACGATGCTGTTGTGCCTTTAAACATTGGTAGTCATATCATTAAGTTTGGTGATGTTAGTGACCCATTTGAATTTAAGCTTGATGTACTTTTATGATTTAATTTGATGCCTTTTTTAACGCATTAACCGTTATGAAAGCCTAACAGTATCACTATCTGCTTTTTTTCTCTGGTCTAAAGTGATGATTGTTTTACAAGCAGGGTAGGTAGAACAGGCAAGCACTGGTTTTCGCTTTTCTGATATCTTGGTAACCATAGTTGATAAACACTTGGGACAAAGCAGGTCTTTTGATGAGGCCG